>JBDNBC010000359.1:0-4332 GCA_039768115.1 Oceanococcaceae bacterium | reverse complement strand
CGGCTGTGGTGGGGATCTCAGCCATGGGCAATGTGCTCCTGCCAGTGGTGGATTCGCGCATCAAGCGCGCGAATATCGAGGCCGACAACGGTACGGTCGACGAGCCGCGGCGCGCCGTCAATCCAGGCGTGGGTTACATCGCTACGCTGCGCGGAATAGACCAGATGACCGACCGGATCGAACAGCGGCTGCGCTTCCAGGGTATCGACGCGCAATGCGATCAGATCGGCGCTCTTGCCCACTTCCAGTGAGCCGATGGTGTCTTCCAGCCCCAGTGCACGGGCGCCGCCCAGCGTGGCCATTTCCACCATGGCTGCGGCCGGTAGCGCATCGGCACGCCCGGCGACGCCCTTGCCCAGCAGGGAAGCCGTCCGCATTTCGCCCAGCAGGTCGAGATCATTGTTGCTGGCTGCGCCGTCGGTGCCCAGCGCCACGGTCACTCCGGCTTCGTGCAATGCCGCCAGGGGACACATGCCGCTCGCGAGTTTCAGGTTCGATTCCGGGCAGTGGATGACGCTCGCCCCGACACTGGCCACCTGGAGAATTTCCGCCGCATTGAGCTGGGTCATGTGCACCGCGCACAGGCTCTCGTTGAGCAGGCCCAGCGCGGCCAGCCGCTTGAGCGGACGCTGCCCGGTCTGGGCTTCGGCATCGGCCACTTCCTGCGCTGTTTCGTGCACATGCATGTGCACGCGTACGCCCAGCTGATCGGCCAGCTTGCGCACGGTGCGCAGGTTTTCATCGCCCACGGTGTAGGGCGCGTGCGGCGCGAACATGGTGCCCACGCGCGGGTGGCCCTTGAGGCTGTCATGCACGGCGATGCCGTGACGGAAATAGGCCTCGGGACTGTCGGCGTAGGGGGTGGGGAAATCCAGCACGATCATGCCGACCATGCCGCGCATGCCGAGTTCATCCAGGGCGGCGACCGTGGCCTGCGGATGGAAATACATGTCGTTGATGCAGGTGACGCCGCCGCGCAGCGACTCCGCCAGGCCCAGACGCGCGCCATCGCGGCAGAACTCCGCCGAAACCAGACGGCCTTCCAGCGGCCAGATGTGCTCCTGCAGCCAGGTCATCAGGGGCAGGTCGTCGGCCACGCCGCGCATCAGCGTCATTGGCAGGTGCATGTGCGCATTGACTAGCCCCGGCATCAGCACATGGTCGGGCAGATGATCGGTGACACGGTCGGCCGCCACGTCGGCGGCCGGGCCGATGTGCGTGATCCGCCCTTTGCGCACGATCACCACGCCATCGCGCAGAACCTGGCCGCGCGGGACCACGGGAATGACCCAGCCGGCGCGGAGAACGAGCTCATCTGTCATGAAAGCACCTGGCGCGCGACAATGCGCACCCCTGTAATCGCAAGCAAGCCCGGATTGTACCGATGGCCAACGACATCCTGACGCCCCTGCGCTGGTCGCACGACCATTTGCTCATTCTCGATCAGCGCGCCCTGCCGCACCGCTCGACCTGGTTGCGCTGTGCCGATGTGGACGCGGTGGCTGCTGCCATTGCCGGTATGGCCGTGCGCGGGGCGCCGGCGATTGGTCTGGCTGGTGCCTATGGCATGGCCCTGGCGCAGCAAGGGCAGCGTGATACCGCCGAGGCCGCCCGCATCCTGATTGCTGCGCGTCCGACCGCGGTCCATTTGGCCTGGGCGGTCAACACCATGCTCGCGGATTGCCAGGGTCAGCCCGCCGCGGCGTGGCTGGAGCGAGCTCGCGCCTTGCACACAGAAGACGCCGAACTGAATCTGGCCATGGCGCGCCACGGCGCGGCCCTGATCCCGTCGGGCTCGCGGGTGATGACGCATTGCAATACCGGCGCACTGGCTACCGGCGGCTGGGGCACGGCCCTGGGCGTGATCCGCGTCGCCCATGCCGATGGCAAGATCATCGAAGTGCTGGCCGGTGAAACTCGTCCGTGGTGGCAGGGTGCGCGGCTGACCGCCTGGGAATTGCAGCAGGACGGGATTCCCTGCCGGTTGATTGCGGATGGTGCGATGGCCTGGGCCATGCAGCAATGGCGCCCGTCATGGGTGATTGTCGGCGCCGACCGCATCGCGGCCAACGGCGACACGGCCAACAAGATCGGCACCTTCAGTCTGGCCACACTGGCGCGGTCGCTGGGCGTGAAGATGATGGTAGTAGCGCCGCAGGCCACGATCGACCCGACCCTTGCCGATGGCAGCGGCATTCCGATTGAGGAGCGGCCGGCGGCTGAGGTGACCATGGTCAACGGCCAGCGCATTGCGCCTGAGGGTGTGGATGCCTGGAATCCGGTGTTTGATGTGACGCCGCACACCCTTATCGATGCCATCGTGACTGAGAACGGGGTCCAGCGGCTCTAGCGCTACCGGTCGGTGTGGCGGAGGTTTAGCCTCGCCGCCCCACCATCTCAGCGGGGTCAACCCAACGATCGAAGTCATCAGCCGATATCAGCCCGCTGGCCATGGCCGCCTCGCGCAGCGTGAGGCCCTCGGCATGGGCTTTTTTGGCGATGGTGGCGGCCTTGTCATAGCCAATATGCGGGTTCAGCGCGGTGACCAGCATCAGCGAGCGCTCGAGATTCTCAGCGATGCGTGCACGATCGGGCTCAATGCCTTCGACACACCGCAGCCGGAACGACTGCATGGCGTCGGCCAGTAACTGCATGCTCTGCAGCAGGTTGTGAATCATCACCGGCTTGTAGACGTTGAGCTGAAAATGCCCCTGCGCCCCGGCGAAACCAATGGCGGCATCGTTGCCGATCACCTGCGCGCAGACCATGGTCAGGGCCTCGCACTGGGTGGGATTGATCTTGCCCGGCATGATCGAGCTGCCCGGCTCATTGGCCGGGATGCGGATCTCGCCGATACCACAGCGCGGGCCCGACGCCAGCCAGCGCACATCATTGGCGATTTTGTGCAGGGCCACGGCCAGCGTCCGGCAACTGGCACTCATCTGCACGATGGCCTCATTGCCGGCCAGCGCTGCAAAAGGGTTCGGGTGCGCCCGGAAGCGATGGCCGGTCAGGCCGGCCAGATGCGCGGCCACGGCATCGCCAAAGCCTTCCGGGGCATTCAGCCCGGTGCCGACGGCGGTGCCCCCTTGCGCGAGCATGAGAAGTTCGTCACCGGCAGCCTGCAGGGCCGTGTCAGCCATCGCCAGCTGAGCCGCGTGACCGGAGAATTCCTGGCCCAGGGTCAGCGGGGTGGCATCCTGCAAATGCGTGCGACCGATCTTGATGACGTCATGGTTGGCCGTGGCCAGCGCATCAAACGCCGAATGCAAGGCCCGCAATGCCGGTAATAGCTCGTCGTGCAGGGCGAGCACTGCGGCCAGATGCATGGCCGTCGGGAAGACATCATTGGAAGACTGCGACGCATTGACATGGTCATTGGGGTGCACCGGCGCCTTGTGCCCGCGCTCGCCGCCGAGGAGTTCACTGGCGCGATTGGCCAGCACCTCGTTCATGTTCATGTTGGTCTGGGTGCCACTGCCGGTTTGCCAGATCACCAGCGGAAACTGATCGTCATGCTGGCCGGCCAGCACCTCGTCTGCCGCGAGGGCGATGGCATCGGCGTGCTCCCCTTTCAGGGTGCCCGCATCGCGATTGGCCAGGGCGCAGGCTTTCTTGAGCAGCGCCAGGGCCTGTACGAAGCGCAGCGGGAAACGCTCCTGGCCGATCGGGAAGTTCTCACGCGAGCGCTGTGTCTGGGCGCCCCACAGGGCCTCCGCGGCGACATCCACGGTGCCCAGGGCATCGGTTTCGGTGCGGGAGTCATTGCTCATGCTTAAAGTCCAAACGGCATTTCAAGGGTGATGCGGCTGATAAAAAACGCGCCGCGCGGCTCGGAGGCATCGCCCGGTTGATACCAGACGGGTCCAAGGGCCAGCAGGCCGTACATTCGCTGCTGGGCCAGCGGTACACGAAGCAACAGGCGGGTGCCGAATTCCCGCAGGGGCTCGGGGTTGCCGCTGTCGCCGCTGAAAAACTGTTCCAGCGCCAGGCCGGTCGCCGGTGCCAGGCTGCGGTACCAGATCACGCTCCCGCGCCACTCGGCGCCGTCCGTGACGCCGGATCGGGTGCCACGCAAGTCCACGCGAATGAGTCGTCGATCCGCGACGGCCACGGCGAAATCGGCGCTAAGCGTCAGGCCGAACTTGTCTTCACTGGTCCAGAAGGGCAGCGCCTGGAGGTTGAGAACGTAGTCCGGCGAAAAGAGGGCGTTCCAGACCACCCGGTTGCGGACAAAAATTTCCGGGTCAACGGCGTCGCGTGCGCCGACACGAAAGCGTGACCGCCAACGGTAGCCGCCGGGCAGGTCATAGCCCAGCCCGGCCAGCCACT
>JBDNBC010000358.1:0-11118 GCA_039768115.1 Oceanococcaceae bacterium | reverse complement strand
GACCTCATGACGGGTGTCATCGCTGTAGCCGAGCTCGATGACCTGCCGCCGTGCCTTGCCCTCAACCACGGTGAATACCGAGGCGCGGGCGTCTTCGATCATGACCGCGTCCTTGGGCACCAGCAGCACATCCGTGCGGCGGTCGAACAGCACATTCACCCGCGCGAACATGCCGGGTCGCAGGGCGCCATCCGGGTTGGGGATGCGCACCGTGACTTTGCTGGTGCCGCTGTCCGCATCAACCACGGGGCTGATGCGGAGTACGTCGCCGTCAAAGCGTCGGTCAGGCCAGGCGTCGACTTGCGCGCGCGCGGGCTGGCCGACCTGCAATCGACGCAGATCCCGTTCGGGGACATGCAGCTCCGCTTCCAGCACGGCGGTTTGCACGATGTCGAATACGGCGGTGCCCGCCTGGACGGTGTGGCCCTGGCGGATATGCCGCCGGGCGATGACGCCGTCCAGGGGGGCGGTGATGGTCGACTCACGCAGCGCAAGCTCGGCGAGCGCCAGCGCGGTCTTCGCCGCATCCCGGGCATAGCGACTTTGCTCGTAGGCTTCCCGGCTGAGGATGTTCTGCGCATGGACGCGGGCGCTGCGGGCGAATTCGCTTTCCGCCTGCTGCCAGTCGGTGCGGGCTCGATCCACCTCGAGTGCCAGACGCTCGCGGTCGAGCTGCGCGAGCACATCGCCGGCGCGCACGGGCGTGCCTTCCTCCACGGTCAGTGACTCGACAATGCCGCCGACTTTGGCGGCGACGGTGGCTTCGGACTGTGGGGTGAGGGTGGTCGTGCCGCTGTAGCGCGCATCAATGTCGCCACGCTCCACCGTCGTCACCACCACCGGAACCGCCGGCTCGGCGTCCTCTTCAGTCGGGTCCTTGGCCCCGTTGGGCCCGCAGCCGAGCAACAGCAACAGGCCGATCAAGGCGCCGCGGCGTTGCCATGCCGTCGTGTCGCCATCGGTTTGTTTCACTTTGGATCCTCGCGAATAATTCCACCGTACCGACACTGGGTAATCACAGGCCATGCCAAGTGTCGTTGTTCTGTAAGTCACTGAATGAAAAAGAAACGACGCGCCAGCCCGGTGTTCGCCATCGCCGTAAATAGGAATACGTCCGATTTATCGGGAAATAACACCATCCCGTTCATGCGCGCAAGCGACGCACCTCGCGCATGCCGACGGCGTTCTGCAGCACGTTCAGCGCCAGCGACTTCAGGGCGGATTCCCGCGGTTGCGGCTCGCGTCCATTGCCCATCCGGTGCAGTTGCCGGGTGTACCAGGCCACCTCCATGACTCCGGCCTTGTCGATGGGTGCCAGTCCCGTGGTGATGGGGGCGACCCGCTCCAGCGGATCATGGCCCTGCAGCAGGCGATGGGCCGCGTCCGGTTCGATGGCGAGCAAACGGCCGAGGCCGATCAGGTCGAGTGAGCCGCTGGCCAGAGCGTCCTGCATGCCGCGGACGGTGCGAAAGCCGCCCGTGACCAGCAGCGGGATGTCGGTGTGCTGCCGAACTTGGTCCGCAAAATCGAGGAAATAGGCTTCGCGCGCCCGGGTGGACGCTTTGAGCCCCGCCATCGCAGGTGCCTCGTAGGTGCCGCCAGAAATCTCCAGCATGTCCAGGCCATCACCGGCGAGATCGCGGATGACGGCCAGCGATTCCTCTTCGCTGAATCCCCCGCGCTGAAAATCTGCTGAATTGAGTTTGATGCCAATCGGGAAATCATCACCAGTCGCCTTGCGCATGGCGGCGAATACCTCGCGGACGAAGCGCCGACGGTTGTCCGCGCTGCCGCCCCAGTCGTCGTCGCGGCGGTTGGTCAGCGGCGAGAGGAACTGGCTGACCAGATAGCCGTGGGCGCCGTGGATCTGTACCCCGTCGAAACCGGCCTCTTGCGCCAGCGCGGCGGTAGTAGCAAAGCGCTGGATGATGTCGTGGATGTGCGCTTCGTCGAGCGCGCGCGGGGTGTCGAAAAAGGCGCGCATGCGCGGCCCAAACGGGACGGCAGATGGGGCATGGTTCTGTACATTCAGGCCGCGCGGTGATTGCCGACCGGGATGGTTGATCTGCATCCAGATGCGGCTGCCCTGATCCTGCGCCGCCTGGGCCCAGCGCCGCAGCAGGGGAAGGTCGCGGTCATCCTCGATGACCACATTGCCCGGCTCGCCCAGGGCGCGTCGGTCGATCATTACATTGCCGGTAATGAGCAGGCCTGTCCCGCCCTGCGCCCAGCGCCGGTACAGCGCGATCAGGGCGCTGCTGATGCGGTGATCACGCGTGCCCATGGCCTCGCTCATCGCAGATTTGACGAGACGATTGGGCAAGGCGGCGCCGCGGTTTAGCGGCAGGGGGTCGCGAAGTGCGCTCATGGAGGGAGCCGGTAGGCAAAAACGCCATCGTAGGCGGGGCGTTGCCGATTGGGTAGCCCCGGCCCGTGGAACGGCACCGAATGTGCGGCGCGGCGAGAGCGCGGGTTAGGCGGAAGCGTTCTCGCTGACGAATTCGCGTACGAACAGTGGGTCAAGGTTCAACCCGCCGTTGTTCTGCGCCAGTTCGCGGGTGATTTCCGGAATGCGACGGCCGTTGCGGCTCGCTTTGCGTACGGTGACGGCGGCGTCGATGAAGTTCAGCCAGTCTTGGGTGGTGCGGCCATCGCTGTAGCCATCAATGACCGGCGGCGGCTCTTCCGCACGCGGGATCTGCGCGCCCACAAACTGGCTTTGCTGCGCCGTCAGGGTGGTCTGCGTCGCCAGCTGACACAGGCGCTGGGCGATCACGTAGCGCACCACCCGCAGCGACGGATTGCGACCGGCGAGGCGGGCTTCTTCGAAGGCCGACTGCGCCAGGGCTTCCGGGTCACGATCACCGAGCCATTCGGCGAAAACGTCGAGCGCATCGAGCAGTCCATGCGCGCGCGTGCCCGGCGGGCGATAGATGTGGTTCAACCAGAATTCGGTGGCGGCGAGGTTCATCATGGGTGGCGCGTCCCGTGTCCTTGAGGGGTTGACCGCCATTCTCCGCAGGAGTTGTCAAGAAACCATCAAGGCTCGCACCGCTGTCGCGTCAGCGCCTGCCGCCGCGTCCCGCAGGCACAGGCCTACAGGCCGCAGCGCGCGCGCCAGGCCTTGACCGTGTTGTGCAGCAGCATGGCGATGGTCATCGGGCCCACGCCACCGGGGACCGGGGTTATGGCAGATGCCACCAGCGCGGCGGTCGCATATTCCACATCACCCACCAGCGTGCCGTCAGCGCGCCGGTTGATGCCGACATCGATCACCACGGCGCCCGGCTTGATCCAGTCACCCTTGACGAATTCCGGCCTGCCCACACCGGCCACCACGATGTCCGCCGCGCGCACTTCGGCGGCGACATCGCGGGTGCGCGAGTTGCAGATGGTGACGGTGGCGTTGGCCAGCAGGAGTTCCATGGCCATCGGCCGTCCGACGATATTGGATGCGCCCACCACCACCGCGCGTTGCCCGCTCGGGTCGATGCCTTCGGCTTCGAGCATTTTCATCACGCCGTACGGTGTGCACGGACGCAGGGTGGGGCGCTTTTGCAGCAGGCGCCCGATATTGGCCGGGTGAAAGCCGTCCACATCCTTGGCCGGGTCGATACGGTCGAGAATCGCGTCCGCATTCAGATGCCCGGGCAGGGGCAGCTGCACCAGGATGCCGTCGATGTCGTCGCGGCCGTTGAGCGTATCGACCAGTTGCTCCAGCGCGCTCTGAGTGATGTCGGCCGGGGGGGTGAACTTTTCGGAGTGGAATCCGGCCTCGGCGCAGGCGCGTTCCTTGTTGCGCACGTAAACCTGCGAGGCCGGGTTGTCGCCCACCAGCACGACGGCCAACCCGGGCGGCCGCTGATCACCGGAACACAAGGCGCGGACATCTGCGGCAAGGCGCGTACGCAGCGACGCGGCGATGGCTTTGCCATCAATCAGGCGGGCAGTCATGAGCGGGTGAATCGACGGGATGAAAAGGTATTGTCGCCGAAAGGGCCCGGCCCGCGGTTGCCCATGCCGAGGTGGCGCGCTGGCGCATTCCATCGTGGCGGCAGCGGCACGCCGCAAAAAAGTCCGCAATTCAGGTGACGGCAAGTTCTTCGAGCGTTACAATGACCGGCTTGTCGGCGTGTAGCGCAGTCTGGTAGCGCATCTGGTTTGGGACCAGAGGGTCGGGAGTTCGAATCTCTCCACGCCGACCATTTGAATTCTCTCGTCCGGGTTCCCCGGATGGCATCTCACCCCCGCTCGACGGGGGTTTTTTGTGCCTACAAGAAATGTCGCGGGAAGTATTTACGACAGCGCAGGCCTGTCGCTCGGGCGCCGAAACCGGAACACTGTCGATATCGATTGATCGTCGCCCCCCTTGTTGTCCGCAATGGGGCCCTCGTTCCGAGGTGCGCGACGGCCGTCGTTTCCGATTTCAGCAGAGACAATTCATGGACGACACTCGGCCCTCTTCGCGCGGCACGACCGCGAATCGCAGCATGCAGACCTTTTGCGTGCTCGCGCTGACCGCGGCCCTGGCAGCCTGCAATCTCTCCGGCGGTCGAACCGCTCCGGACGCTCCCGCCAGTGACGGCCCCGGTGAGCGGCCAAGCGGCCCGCTGGGCAAGTTCGACCTGTTCAACCAGTGCTGGGTGATGCAGGCGGACGGCGCCTACGTGGTACGCGACGGCGATGGGTTTGCCGCCACCGGCGCTGATGCGAACGACGCGGAGAAGTTCTACATGCGCGCGGCCAACCTGGCCCGATACCTGTTCTATACGCCCGACGAAATGCTGCTGACGACCGATGGGGCGGCGGTGTCCACGGTGCCACAGTCGGCCCCGGAAGATGGCTCGGACTGGACCTTTACCGAGGCCGGTTCGGCACTGAACGCCGGCACGCTGGGCGGCATGCTGGCCGTGGCAGGCGACGGTGCGCTGGTGCTGGGTGAGGCCCCGGCCGCGCTACTGTTCGAGCCGGCGACGGGCTGTGCGGAATACCCGGAAATGCCGCTGGCGGTGATTGGTGAGACGTTCAAAGGCAACGTCAATGAGCCGGTGCTCGGCTTTGCCGAAGTGCACACCCACATGGCGATGGGCAGCGAGATGTCGGACGGCAGCGGCAATGCCGGACCGTCGGCGGGCGGAGTCATGTATGGCCAAGCCGTCAATCGCTTTGGTGTCACCGAGGCGTTGAAAGATTGCTCGATGCTCCACGGCCCCAACGGCATCACCGACCCGGAAGCGTTGATTCTGGACATGACGCCCGGTCAGACCCACGACACGCAGGGCTGGCCGACCTTCGTCGACTGGCCCTTTAACGATTCGATGCTGCACCAGCAGATGTACTGGCGCTGGGTGGAGAGGGCCTGGATGTCCGGCCTGCGGCTGATGACCATCCATGGCACCAACATCGAGGCGCTGTGTCAGGTGGCGCAGCTGCTCGGTCCGACCCGGGGTCAGAACCCGGCGGACATTCAGTGCGGTGACATGCCGGTGGGCGTCGCCCAGGTGCAGTATCTGTATGACATCCAGGACTACATTGACGCCCAGTTCGGCGGCCCTGGCAAAGGCTTCTATCGCATCGTGGGGAGCCCGTCCGAAGCCCGGCAGGTGATTGCCGACGGCAAGCTGGCGGTGATTCCGGGGCTGGAGTTTTCGAACATCTTTGGCTGCAACGTGATTTTCCTGCCCGATGGCAGTGAAATCCCGCAATGCGATCGCGCGCAGATTGATGCGGAGATTGATCGCATCTGGGATCTGGGCGTACGTCAGGTCTTCCCCTATCACGATGTGGATAGCGCGCTGGGCGGGGCCGGCCTGTTCATGAACTTTCTTGAGTTCTTCAACTTTGTGGGCACCGGACGATTCTGGGAAACCTATGCCTGTGAAGATGGTGGCGATGGGGACAGCTACTTCTACAACGCCGGTCTGACGTCGCTGGCAGAGCCGTTGATGTTGGGTAATGACCCGCTGACCGATTTGCTGTTGGGCATCACCGGTGGACTGACGCCCACGCTGCAAAGCGGCCGCCGCTGCAACCAGCGTGACGTGACGGACCTGGGCATCTACGCCATCGACAAGATGATGAAGAAGGGGTTCGTCATTGACATCGATCACGCCGAACTGCGCAGCAAGCAGATCATGCTCGACTACACCGGCACCACCGAGCCGCCTTACCCCATGGTGTCGGGGCATGGCGCGCAGGGCGGGTTGACCAATGCCCAGGCGCAGCAGCTGATCCGGCAGGGCGGGATCATTTACCCGATCAATCAGAACGGCAAGGGCCATGTGGACTTCATCGCCAAGCTCGACGAGCAGTGGACGCTGTCGGGAACGGAGCGGCCCCTGTCGGCCGGATACGGCGCCGATGCGAATGGCCTGCGCACGCTGCCCGGCCCGCGCGGCATGGCCCGCATCATGGAGACCGGGCCGGTGAACTATCCCTTCCAGATGTTCCAGGGCGAGGGCTGGGGGCCGCAATTCAACGGCGTAGCGCCGATTACGGTTGACCTGCTGGCAATCCCCGGGGCGGATGGCCGCATCTGGGATGTCAACGAATCGGGCATGTTCCATTACGGGATGATTGCCGACATCGTCGAGGAGATTCGCCTGGAGGGCGGGCAGGACGCGCTGGACACGCTGTACAACTCGGCTGAAACCTACCTGCAAATGTGGGAGCAGACGCTGGCGGCGTCGGCAGATGCGCGCACCCGCCCGGTTCCGGAAACGGTGCCGAGACGGTAGTCCTGCCGGTCCGGTACAAGCGGGCGGCATTCATCGTTCGTCGCGACGGATGAGGCCGTCGATTCTCAGCGCGGCGGCGCTTGCCGCGGTGCCAGCGTGTGCTCAGGCCCACGGTTTCGCCGCGCTGTACAACTTGCCGGTACCACTGACGCTGTACAACTGGGCGGCGTCGGCAGCGTTGATTGTGTCCTTTGTCGTTGCCGCTATCGCCCTGACCGGGACGACGCGAGGCCATCCGCGCTCGGCGCCTGATATTTCCGCCGCCCTCGCGGTGCGCGGTCTGCGTCACACCATGCCGGTGTTTCGCGTGGTGGCGGTGGGGCTGTTGCTGCTGTGCATCGCCACGGGTTTTCTGGGCAGCCGGGACCCCTTACGCAATTTCAGCATGACCTTCTTCTGGGTCATTTTTGTGCTGCTGTACACCTATCTCACCGCGTTGCTGGGCAACAGTTATGCGGCGCTGAACCCATGGGATACGCTGGCCCGCGGACTGGGCCGGCTCTGGCACGGGTTTGCGAAGGGCCGGGTGCGCTATCCGGCAGGGCTGGGCGACTGGCCGGCGCTGGCGCTTTACCTGGGGTTCATCGGGTTCGAGCTGTTCGGCAGCGGCCGGCCGCGCGCGCTGGCGGAATTCCTGGCGGTTTATACGCTGCTCAATCTCGGCGGGGTCTGGCTGGTGGGCCGGCACGCCTGGTTCCGACACTGCGAGTTCTTTTCGGTGTTTTTGCGGCTGGTCGCGTTGCTGGCACCCCTGGACTATCAGCGGGGTGACAGGAACCAGCCCGGCACTTTGCACCTGCGCTGGCCGGGGGCCGGCCTCATCGTCCACCGCCCGACGCATCTGAGTACGGTGACGTTCGTACTGGCCATGCTGTCCACGACGACCTTTGACGGGCTCAAGGCGACGCAATGGTGGGTCAGTCTGTTCTGGGGTGACCCGACGGGGTGGATGACGGCCTGGCTCGGCGTGTCGCCGGTCAATGCTCTCGCCATCATGCGGCCGTGGTACATCGCCTGGGAGACCTTCTGGCTCGTGGTATCGCCGTTCATCTATCTGGCCGCCTATCTGGGCACGCTGTGGCTGGCCCGACGGCTGACCGGAACTACACGCGCCGTAACTGAACTGGCGCGGGACTTTGGCTACGCACTGTTGCCCATCGCCATCGTTTACCACGTCACCCACTACGCGACGCTGATCCTGACGCACGGCCTGAAGATCATCAGCCTCGCATCCGACCCCTTCGGCTGGCGCTGGGACCTGTTCGGCACGGCATTCCTGTTCCGGGCGCCGATCCTTCCGGATATGGGCGTGGTCTGGCACACGCAGGTGGGCCTAATCCTCGGAGGGCACATCGTCAGTGTGTGGGTCGCTCACATGATTGCGTTGCGGGTGTTCCGTTCGCGCGGCAAGGCCACGTTGAGTCAACTGCCGATGCTGGTCCTGATGATTGGCTTCACCGTTGCGGGGCTTTGGATTCTGGCTCAGCCGCTGACCATGATGCTGCTGCGCTGACGTTCCCCGCAGCCCGTGTGGCGGCCACGGCGCGCAGCACGGGCGCGGCCGGTGTGGCCTCTACTGCAGGCTCTCCGTATACGCCCGGCACGCGGCGAAGATGTCCGCCGGGTTGGGGCCCGCACCCTCGACAATCTCCGGGAGGCAATAGGCGCTTTGCGGCATGAAGTCACCCATGATGTCGAGCGGTGGCGTGCCGGCCGGGACGTTGTGAATCGCGGGCGCGAAGTCGGCGCGCGGCAGCATGTGGCGGTAAATCAGCAGGGCGTCGATGTAGGGGCCCCATGGCAGCCAGTCGATGTGGTTCTCGGCGATGGCGTTTACAGGACGGTCGGCGGCGTCGGAGACCATCACCGTGAAATAGCCGTCCGCGTCGAGATGGACCTGATCGTCAGCCACGCAGCCCACATAGCGCTGGGTGGGCAGATCGTTCTGGCAGATCGACCAGTAGCGCATGTCTTCGCTGCCGAACGCGACGCCGGGCTGGCCGCGCCAGGTGGGCGCTTTCGCCCGGATCATCGCTACGTTGCCATACGTCCGGGTGAATAAATTTGTGGTGTAGGCGTTGTGCAGGTTTGATAGAAAACCACCGCCCGCGGGCAGTGGTAGCTGATGTTCGAGGCCCTCCGGGATCGGCAGCCCGACAAATCCGCGCAGCAGGTTCACGGCGGTGGATGGCAGGCCATAAAACACCTGCGTGGACGCCCGACTGTCGCCAATGGGAAGTTGTGTGAGGTTCAGGAAGGGATCATCGATGACGTCAATGCCAACCAGGGCCTCGTTGATGCCCAGCGACGGGAGCGTATCGCCCAGCGTGGGCAGCAACGGCTCGACGCAATCGGCGGTGGGGAGCAGTTCCACGTCGCCGGACGCGGTTTCCAGGGTCAACAGAGGCAGGCCGACGCCGCCAGTGAAATCGCTGCTGTCAGCAGGGACATAGCTGCGGTAGATCAACGCCGTCAGTGCGGGTTGCGGGGCGCTGGCCGGCCCCAGGGAAAAGGCGCCGGCGTACAGCGTGTTGCGCGCGCGCTCCTCCGGTGGCGCGGTGAACTCCACCCATGCTGTGTAGCGGTCGCCGGGGGGGACAGACGGGTCGACAAAGGGATTGCGGCCGCCGTCATCGGGCGCCAGCTGCACATCGGCAAGGGCATCGGTCGGGCGCAGCAGCGGGTCATACACGTTGTATGAAACGTAGCGCATGGCACCGTAGCGGCCATCAATACGCAGCCGGGTTTGCGGCAGCATCGGGACCAGGGCGACCCAGTATTTGGCCGACTCATCCGGGAACGCCACGTTGGCCAGATCGATGTTGCTGGCGACCTGCCAGCCGCACGCCAGGCCGAAGGGGTACTGCGGTCGATCACTGGACACCGTGTCATGGGCAGGTTGCAACCCGTCGGCGGCCCCCGTGACCTGCGGCACGCCGCCGGAACATGCCGCCAGTAGCGCGGCGGATAGTCCAGCCAGCAGGCCCCAATGTCGGGGGGGATGGTCGGTCATGGGTCGTCTCGGAAGTGTCTCTCCAACCAGGCACTCTACCGGGATTGCCGAAGCCTGAACAATCTATGCGGCCGGCCGGGGCGAGCGGGCGCCCACGGGTGACAGCGGCTGGCCCATGGCCGATGCGGGGAGGGTGTTGATCCAGGCGTCCACCTGGGGCCAGATCTGCGCGGGAGCCTGACTGCCACTGACGATGCTCATGTGGCCACCCGGGACTTCGACCAGCGTGCAATGGGCCTCCGGCAGATTGCTGATCAGGCGCTGGCTCGCGGCTGGCGTGATGATCGGATCGCGATCGCCCACGATGATGAGGACCGGGCAACGAATATCCGCCAGCTGCGCGGAACAGTCCGGAATCGGCAAGCGCCCGGCGGCCAGCGCATTGTCGGTGATCAGGTACTGCAGGATGTCCTGCATCACGCCCCCGGGGTAGGCCACCATATCGTCGAGAAAGGCGGCCTGGGTGGCATGCGCGCGCACTTCCTGTTCGTCTTCGAGGTGACGCAGCAAGTCAAGATATCCGCGTGCCGTGCCGCCGGGGCTGAGCAGTTTGAAGCCGAGGCTATTGGCCCAGCCCGGCGTGTGCCACAGGCTGCGGGGGCTGCGATGGACCTGCCAGCCGGTCAGCCTGTGCAGACGCCGTAACTGCCGGCCGATACGCCGGTTCTGCCGTCCACTGATGCCATCGACGTGGTAATCGCAGGGCGGGCCAAGCAGAACCAGACCCGCGATATCCGGATCGCCGAGAGCCGCGTAGCAGTAGCTGAAGATCGCGCCCATGCTCCAGCCGTGCAGGATCAGCTGCTGCTGCCCGCTGTGTGCGCGGACCCGGGCCAGAAAGGCCGGCATGCGCTCCTGAATGTAGCTGCTGAGGTGGTAGTGCGCCTGCCGGCGCCCGGGGCGGCCCCAGTCGAGCAGGTAGACCGGATGTCCCTGCTGTTGCAAGTGGCCGACCAGGCTGCGATCAGGGAAGAGGTCGTAGATCAGCATGTTGACCGCCAGCGGCGGCACGATCACGACCGGGTGTTTTGCCGGTTCCGGCGTCCGCGCGGGGTAGTAACGCAGACGGCAGATGTCGTGCCGATCAATCACGTCATAGGGCGTGCGGCCGGCCAGGCTCAGGTCGCCGGGGCGCATCAAGCGGGCATGCGCATGGCGCGCCATCAGAGCGAGCCGCCGGGGCGGAAAGGGGGAGTGCGTTGCAGGCATGCCGGAGGCGACGAGGCGAAGGTAGCCGTGAATTATCCCGCACAAACCGGCGAGTGGGGGCATGGCACCCACCCGGCGCTACGCCTGCTCTGACGATGATGTACGCAGCAGCATGCACACGCATTCGCCGCAAAAAAAAACGGCACCACAAGGGTGCCG
>JBDNBC010000357.1:0-4934 GCA_039768115.1 Oceanococcaceae bacterium | reverse complement strand
TAGCAGCATCACGACCAGCAGGACCAGCGCCATTCCGCTGCCTGTTACGGCAATCAACATTCTTGCAATCAGCATAGGTTTTCGGGGGTATCGAGGGCCGACACTAGGAAGAAGAACGTCGCGATGCCCGCGAGGCGACGCCGAGCAGGCCCGGCATGATTTTCGCTGCCACCTTGGGCTGCAGCAGCGCGGCACGCATCACCGTGGCCATGGCCATGCGCGCGATGCGGTCGCGATACTGGAAGATGCTACCAACCATCCACAGCTTGCGATCACGGATGACCGTCACCCGGTCCTCCTCCTCCGGACCGAAAGCCACCACCACCGTCAACTCCATCTCCAGCGGAGGCCGCCGACGGCGGCGCGAGGCTCGCCGCAATGCCGGAGAGGGGGCCGGTGCGTCGCTCATCGACGCTACAGCGCCTGGGCGTCGGTTTCGCGGGTACGGATGCGGACAACCTGCTCTAGGTTGGTCACGAAGATCTTGCCGTCACCGATCTTGCCGGTATTGGCGGCCTGCAAAATCGAGTCGATCGCCGTGTCAACCTGATCATCCGCGACCGCGATTTCCACCTTGATCTTCGGCAGGAAATCAACAACGTACTCCGCGCCTCGATATAGCTCGGTATGGCCCTTCTGGCGCCCGAAACCCTTGACTTCAGTGACGGTCATGCCGCTCACACCGATGTCACCGAGCCGCTCGCGAACATCATCCAGACGAAAGGGTTTGATGATGGCTGTAATCAATTTCATGGTGTTCTGCGGGGCAAATCAGGCCGTTATGGTATCAGCCTGCACGGGATACTCGGCGAGCCGCCAGCCATCCCGCCCGCCGCGCTTGGCAGCGTAGAGCTGCTGATCCGCTGCACGCAGTAGATCCTCGAAGCGCAGCGGCCGGTCAGGCACCGTGATGACGCCTCCGACGCTGACACTGGCACGCGTCATGTCGTCATCATGGCTGGCATAGAGAATGCGCTGACCGGCCAGATGGCAAAGCTCACGCAATCGCTCGAGTCGCTGGGCAAGAAGTTCGCGGCGGCAGCAATGCCACAGCGCCACCAACTCGTCCCCGCCCCAGCGGGCTGTGATGTCGCCCTCGTCCTCGCCTAGTACCAGCATCGCCTGACCGACGGCATGCAGCATGCGATCACCAACCGCATGCCCGAACACATCGTTAACGCGCTTGAAATGGTCGATATCCACCAGAATCAGACACAGCCCTTCCTGGGACTGCTCGGCACGGCGCAACTGTTGCCGTACCTGGCGCTCGAAGGCGCCGCGATTGGCCAGGCCCGTGACCGTATCCGTGTTGGCAATGTGTTCGAGCTCGTTCTGCCGCAACCAGGCCTCACGGGCGCTGTTCTCAACCAAATACTGCGCGCCACCCCCCAGTGCTGCCGTCAGTCCGATAAAAAACAGCTGGAAGCCGAGGATATCCGAGGCCAGGGCCGTCAGCAGCATGCCCGCGCCGTACACGGTGATGATGCCCAGAACCAGCATCAGCGCGCGCCAGAACCGCAGCCCCCCGAACAGGAACACATGAAAAACAATGAAAAGGATGCCTTCGTAGTGCGCGCGCCCCTCGGCCGCATTGGTCAAGTGCTCAATCGTGGTTACACAGACGGTGAAGTTCAGATAGACCAGCACCATCACCAGTTCGCGCAACGGCCGGCGCACCCGCGGATAGGCAAAAGTCGCCAGCAGCATGCTGCCCACAATCAGGCAACGCAGGGCCGTGGTTTGCAGCAGCAGCGTATCCATCGGCCCCTGCAGCCGGAGCGCGATGTAGAGCGTATACAGCGCGCTGGCCACCAGCAGGCCGAGCCGCACCATGCCGATTCGGTCATCGCTGTATTCGCGACGAAAACGGCGCTCGAGCCGAACGTCATCAAAGCGCAGGCGACGAAAACCACGATCCCGCTGCGCGGCAGCGGAAATGCCGGTGGTCATCCCATAGCCTGGGCCCATCGTCGGCCGTGCGGGTCTAGGTCTTGGCCTTGCCGGGGAGCGTACCCATCAGCTTGCAGATGATCCCGAGCATGATTTCGTCGGCACCCCCGCCAATCGACAGCAGCCGCGAGTCACGAAAATTTCGTGTGATCTCGGTTTCATTGACATACCCCATCCCTCCCCAGTACTGCAGACAACTGTCCGCCACTTCACGGGCCAGCCGGCCGGCCTTGAGTTTGGCCATGGAGCACCCCTTTACGGCATCACGCCCGGCCACGTAGTCCTCACACGATTGATAGCACAGTGCACGCAAACATTCGACTTCCGTTTGTAGCTCGGCCAGGCGAAAATGGATCACCTGATTGTTGATCAGTGGCTGACCAAAGGTCTGCCGCTGCCGGCAGTAGTCGATGGTCTGGTTGATGGCCAGCTCCATGCCCCGCACCGCACTCATGGCGCCAAACAGCCGCTCCTCCTGGAACTGCAGCATCTGATACATGAAGCCGGCGCCTTCCTGGCCTATCCGGTAGCGCTGCGGCACCCGCACTTTGTCGAAGTGGATGATCGCGGTATCGGACGCGCGCATACCCAGCTTGTCCAGCTTTTTCTCGACCTGCACTCCCGGCGCATCCATTGGCACGATGATCAACGACTTGTTGCTGTGCCGTGACCCGTCCGAGGTGTTGCACAGCAGGCAGATCCAGTCCGCCTGGGTACCATTGGTGATCCACATCTTGCTGCCCGAGATGACATAGTCATCCTGATCCTTGCGCGCCTCGGTTCGAATGTTGGCGACATCGGAACCTGCCCCCGGCTCGGATACGCCGATCGAACATACGCGGTCGCCGGCGATCGTCGGGCGCAGAAATTCGTCGCACAGTTCCACAGAACCAAACCGGGCCAGTGCCGGCGTTGCCATGTCCGTAACCACCCCGATCGCCATCGGCAGGGCCCCGCTGGAACAGTTCCCCAATTCCTCGGCATACACCAGTGAATAGCTGTAATCCAGCCCCAGGCCACCGTAGGCCTCCGGTTTGCTGATACCCAGCAGCCCCAGATCGGCCGCTTTCTTGAGCACTTCGCGTGCCGGCCAGATACCGGCTCGCTCCCACTCGTCAATGTTCGGATTCAGTTCAACATCGACGAACCGCGCGACAGTGCGGCGCAGTTCTTCATGTTCCGGCGTGAATTGCATGATGTCTCCAGGAGAGAAAAAGAAGCCTCAGATCATCGCCTTCAGGCCTCGCGGCAAGGCCTGCGCCCACTCAGGAATCAGCGACTCACTTGGCGGGAACAGCGTATTGATAGCCGCCATGGTGCGGCTGAGCGGACCGAGATGCGGCCCCAGTGCCGCCTTGCCGGTCGTGATCAGGGACACCGCCAGGGCCCGCTCGGGATCAGCCCAGCACAGAATATTCAGAAACCCGAGATGACCGAACGCCAGCGCATTTTTCGGGCCATACAGGCTGACCATCGGATGCCCAAGCATCATGCCGCGGCTGTAGCGCATCGGTAGCCGCAGCAGCCGGTCAAAGCGCATGCGCCCGAAGGGCATGGCCGCTTGCAACACGGTCTCTGGCTTGAGCACCTGGCGCCCCTCGAATTGCCCGCCATCGAGCAGCATCTGGAAGGCCCGCGACGCCTCCTCGGCGGTTGCATGCAGATTGCCGGCCGGCACCACGTTATTCAAAAACATGGGCTGGTTGGAGAGCTCGCACGCCTCCTCGAAGCCAATGCCGAGGGCCTTCTCGGCCAAGCTGGCCAGCGGGCGCGGCAAAGGCGGACCGACGAAGTAGTTCTGCGCCACCCGCGCGTTGTCTTCCGGTGCAACGCCAAAGGTAAAGCCGCCCATGCCCAGCGGTTGACGAATCCGCGTATCGAGAATGTCGGCCAGCGACTGTCCGGTCGCCCGTTGGGCGACTTCGCCGAGAATGAACCCGCCGGTGATCGCATGGTAGGCCGTCAGGCGGCCGGCTTTGGATATGGGCGGCATCCGGCACAGCACATCGATAACGGCGTCCCACTCCCCGGCGTGATCAATGGTGAACTCGGTCGGGAACGACGGAATACCGGCCTGATGCGCCAGCACCTGCTCAACGGTCGTATGGTGTTTGCCGTGGGCGGCGAACTCGGGGATGTAGTCACATACGGGCGCGTCGAGACGAATCCTGCCTTCTTCGGCCAGCTTGTGTACCAGCACCGCGGTGATAGCCTTCGAGGAGGAGAACAGGCTCATCGGCGTGTCCAGCTCCAGCGGCACGGCGGCGCTCAGGTCCGGATTCCCCGGCGTCAGGCCGCGCGCATGCCCCAGCGTGCGATTGAGCACAATGCGGCCCCGGTGACGAATACAGAGACCGATACCAGGCTGGTAGCCGGTACGGTACAAATCCTCAACCAGGGCCCAGATGCGTTCAGCGCGATGGGCGTCCGCTGCCTCTTCCCGCGGGTCACGGCGGGTAATGGCATCCAGATCCGTTGGAACGACGACCGTATTGCGCTGGTAGTGCGCGCGAACTTGTTTCCTCATGCGCCGGCATTCTGCACCTTTTCATTACAGCCGGGGGTATCAGACGAAATTTTCTGACACATGTAAACTCGGGCAGCGACTGCCCAAAGGGAGCCTTTGCTCTCATCATATTGAGGAGATAACCCTATGACTTTAGACGAGATCTTTGCCAAGATGCCCGGCGCCGTAGATGCCGGCGGCGCCGCCGGCGTCAATGCCGTCGTGCAGTTCAATTGCTCGACCCCGCGCTACGTGACGATTGCCGACGGTGCGGCGACAGTGGCCGAAGGCCAAGCTGACAACGCCACGGTCAGCATCACGATGGAAGATGATGACTTGCGCGACCTGTTGACCGGCCAGCTGGACGGGATGACCGCGTTCATGACCGGCAAGGTTCAGCTCGAGGGTGACATGATGTTCGCCCAGCGACTGGGGTCGATTTTCAAGCTCTGATCGCTCGACGATCTGACGCCCGGGC
>JBDNBC010000356.1:0-5711 GCA_039768115.1 Oceanococcaceae bacterium | reverse complement strand
CCGGGAGTAACAGGCCTGCTGGCTGTGGACTGGCAGCCGGGGCAGCCCCTGTTTCGCAGCCGGATTAAGCTCTTCGGGGTCATCCCAGTCGACTATTCAGACCTCACGTTCCTCAGCCTGGTTGAAGGCGAGGGCTTCGTGGAGCAATCGCCCATGGGCTCGATGCGGGCCTGGCGTCACGAGCGGCACATTCTTCCCGCGGACACGGGCTGCGTGCTGCGCGATGATCTGACCTTCGAGCCGCGCCTGGCGGGTCGACTTTCGGCAGGGATCACCACGGCCTTCTTTCGTCATCGCCACCGCATGCTGCGCAAGCATCTGGGGCATGGCTGAGCTTGCCGATCGCTGGGCTTAGTGCAGATCGTCAACCCCGCCGAGGAAGACAGCCACTACTGGGACGACGTCGCGGCAAAACTGCGCGGCATCAACATCTGGGTCGGCGCGTTGGCAACATCCTGACCCGCCCCGGCTCAGGCGCCATCGCGTCGTTCCAGTAGAGTCAGGGTTCACAAGGGAGGATTTGGTTCTGAGGGCCTGCACCATGGTTGCGAAGGAAGGGACGAACGGCGGAGTCCGCCGATGCCGCGCGGGTTATGGCCTCGGTTTGATGTTATGGCTGCTGGCCGGTTGCGCGCCCGCGCCGGAGTCCGCCTCCGCTGACGCCGAGCCGCCTCCCGGCCCGCCACTCGACGTGCCGGTTGAGGAGCTGGCTGCGGCCTTGCAGTGCACTCCGGACATCGCCGCTGCCACGCGCCCGCCGGTGCTGATCACGCCGGCCTTTTCCACCGCCGAGCAATCCTTTTCCGGCTATCTCGCGCAGTTGCCCGCGCTCGGCATTCCCACGTGCAGCCTGACCCTGCCGGACAATGGCTTCGATGATCTGCAAACGGCCGCCGAATTCGTGGTGCATGCCGTGCGCGAGATCCATGACCTCAGCGGGCAGAAAGTCTTGCTGTTTGGTCATCAGCACGGCCCGCTGGATCAACTCTGGGCGCTGACTTTCTGGCCGGACATCGCGCCCAAGGTGTCGAGTCTGATTTCGTTGGCGACGCCCTACCAGGGTACGTCCACCGCCAGCGGATTCTGCACGCTGGGCCGGCGCTGTTCCGAGGCGACCTGGCAGATCGCGGCAGGCTCCGCCTTTACCGGCGCGTTGCTCTCGCGCCCGCTGCCCGAGGGCGTGGCCATCACCTCGATCACTACACTGTTCGACCCGCTGATCACCCCGCAACCAGCGGCCAGTTCCCGAGAAGGTGTGCAGACGCTGGTGCTGCAGGACATCTGCCCGGGCCGACTGGTGGAACATTTCACCATCCTGATGGACAACCTGGCCTATGCACTGGTGCTGGACGCCATCGAGCACCCCGGTGAACAGGCTGACCCCGCCCGCCTGCCGACCGATATTTGCGCCGGCCCGCGCAACATGCCGACGCCGCCCGGATCCCCGGGGCCTTTCGACGGCGGGCCGGGGTTTTTCATTGAATTTCCGCTCAATACCCTGGGTGGAGTGAGCGCGGAGCCGGCGTTACGTGAGTACGCGCAGGAGCCATGATCAAGTCGTAAAGCCCGTAGGCCACGAACGGATGTTCGCGGCGTAATTGGATCAGGCGCCGGTGCCAGTGAGAAATCGAGTCGGATTCACGCGCTGGACGATACGGCGCAGGTCTCGACAAACACCGTGTGCTGCGGCGAGGGCCTGCTGTCGCGGGTGCTGAAGTGGTATACCGACCCGGTGTTTCTCAATAAGGTCGCGGACAAACGTGATTACTTCGCCTTTGACTACTACTACCGCGGCCTCAACCGCGACGTGCCGTAGGGTCGGACCGGGGATGTGGCCCCGGCAGCGGGGCATGGGGCGGGACGCGTGAACTGTGCTCCGCATTCCGCGTCGGATAAAGGGCACTCGGCCCCTTTCCGGCCACGGAGCTCTCCATGGCGCAGATAATTCCCGTCGATCCCTTCGACTACATCGTCTTCGGTGGCACCGGCGATCTGGCGCTGCGCAAGCTGCTGCCGGCGCTGTATCACCGCTGGCTGGATGGCCAGATCCCGCCCGGCGCCCGCATTGTCGGGGTGTCCCGCCAGCCGCTGTCGATAGAGGACTATCGCGAGCGAATCGGCCAGGCGCTGCAGGAATTTGTCCCTGCCAAAAGTTTCGACGCGGGGCGCATCGCCGAATTTCTGCCGCTGCTGCACTACTGCGCGCTGGATGCCACCGCAGATGACTGGTCCAGCCTCAAGGCCTGTCTGGAGGCTCGCGACCATGTGGTTCGCGTGTTCTACATGGCCACCGCCCCCCAGCTGTACGGGCCGGTCGCCCGACAGATTCAGGCGCAGGGTCTGATCGCGGGATTGACGCGCATCGTGCTGGAAAAGCCCATCGGCACCAGCCTGGCCACGGCCCGCGAGATCAACACCGCCGTCGGCGAAGTGTTTGACGAGCGCGCGATCTACCGCATCGACCATTACCTGGGCAAGGAGACGGTGCAAAACCTGATGGCGTTGCGCTTTGCCAATGCCCTGTTCGAGCCGCAGTGGTCTAGTCAGGGCGTGGACCATGTGCAAATCACCGTGGCGGAAACGGTCGGGGTGGAGGGCCGCAGTGACTACTACGATCACGCTGGCGCCCTGCGCGACATGGTGCAGAACCACCTGCTGCAACTACTTTGCCTGACGGCGATGGAGCCCCCGTCCGAGTTTGACGCGCACTGTGTGCGCGATGAAAAACTCAAAGTGCTGCGGGCGCTGCGGCCGATTGTCGGCGAGGATGTTGCCCGCAAAACCACGCGTGCCCAGTACCGCAAAGGTGCGATCGACGACCGTGCGGTTGCCGGCTACCTGGACGAGGCGGGCGTTGCCGCGGCATCGAGGACAGAGACCTTTTGCGCGCTCAAGCTGGAGGTCGACAACTGGCGCTGGGCCGGGGTGCCGTTCTACCTGCGCACCGGCAAGCGCCTGGCGGTGCGCGCGTCCGAGATCGTCGTCAACTTTCGCGCCGTGCCGCATTCGATCTTCGACGCCAGCGTCGGGCGATTGCAGCCCAACAAGCTGATCATTCGGCTGCAGCCCGATGAGGGCATCTCGCTGGTGCTGATGACCAAGGAGCCCGGGCCGGGCGGCATGCACCTGAAGCCGGCGCGCTTGCGGCTGAGCTTTGCCGAAACCTTCGGTGGCCGCCATCCGGAAGCTTATGAACGGCTGCTGATGGATGTGGTGCGCGGCAACCAGACGCTGTTCATGCATCGGCTGGAGGTGGAGACGGCCTGGGTCTGGGTCGAGCCCATTCTGGAGGCGTGGGCCGACAGTCGACGCGCTCTGGACACGTACATGGCGGGCTCTATGGGACCCACTTCTGCGGTCGCCCTGATCGAGCGCGATGGCCGCAGTTGGGATGACGACTTGTTATGAGCGCGCACTGGCATCGCTACGACACGGCGACGGTCTGGGCAGACGCCGTCAGCGCTGCGCTGCTCGCGCCAGTGAGCGCACTCGCTGCCGATGCGCGGGCCTGTCTGATTCTGACCGGCGGCTCCACGCCCGGCCCGATCTACACGCGGATGGCGGCTGCGCCGATCCCGTGGCCCCAGCTCACCCTGCTGCTGAGCGATGACCGGCGGGTCCCCGCGGACAGCGAGCACAGCAACCTGCGTACCTTGCGCGCTCATTTTGAGGGGCTGGGCGCGCGCATTCCGGAGCTCACCGAATCTGTCGCGCAGTCGGTCCTGCCGGCTTGCGTCGGGCTGCTCGGCATGGGGCCCGATGGGCATGTGCTGAGCTGGTTCGCCGAGGCCGACGGCTATGCCGAGGCCTTGACCACTCACCAGCGGACCCAGACCATCAATGCCGAGAACGCCGCTGTGGCGGCGCCGATATTCCGGCGCATCAGCCTGAGCCTGGCGGCTGTCCGGCAATGTTCGGTCTGGCATATCGCCATTCGTGGGGCCGACAAACGGCGCGTGGCCGAAGCCGCACTGAACGGCGCCGACTATCCCGTGACCGTGCTGTTGGCGCAGGCTGAACTCGACATCCACTTTCACTGGTGTGACTGATGACCGATTCGAGACTTCTGGAAATCACCCGCCGCATCGTGGACCGCAGTGCGCCGCAGCGACAGGCCTACCTGGCTCGCATTGACGCCGTGGCCAATGAAGGGCCGCAGCGGGGGCGCCTGAGCTGCGGCAATCTGGCCCACGGCGTGGCGGCCTGCGGGACCCAGGACAAGGCCGCGTTGAGCGGCACCGCGGTGGCCAATATCGCGATTGTCTCCGCCTACAACGACATGCTCTCGGCGCATCAGCCGCTGCAGGAGTATCCGGCGCTGATCAAGCAGACGGCCCAGGCGGCCGGTGCGGTCGCGCAATTTGCCGGCGGTGTGCCGGCCATGTGCGATGGCGTCACCCAGGGCCAGCCGGGCATGGACCTGAGCCTGATTAGCCGTGATGTCATCGCGCAGTCGGCAGCCATCGCGCTCAGCCACAACATGTTTGATGCCACGCTGATGCTCGGCGTCTGCGACAAGATCGTGCCGGGCCTGGTGATTGCCGCGCTCAGCTTCGGCCACCTGCCGACCCTGTTCATCCCGGCCGGCCCCATGCCCTCGGGCCTGCCGAACAAGAAAAAGGCGGCAGTGCGTGAAGCCTATGCCGCCGGCGAAATCGGGCGCGACGAACTGCTGAAGGCGGAGCAGGCCAGTTACCACAGTCCCGGCACCTGCACCTTCTACGGCACGGCCAATACCAACCAGATGCTGATGGAGATCATGGGTCTGCATCTGCCGGGATCGAGTTTCGTGGCGCCGGGCAGCCCGCTGCGCGCCGCATTGGTCGAGGCCTCGACACAGCAGGTGCTGCGCCTGCGCCACGGCGGGCCCGACTGGACGCCGGTCGGCCACGTGCTGGATGAAAAAGCCTTCGTCAACGGTATCGTCGGTCTGCTGGCAACCGGCGGCTCGACCAATCTGTCGATTCATCTGCTGGCGATGGCGCGTGCCGCCGGCATTGCCCTGACCTGGGAAGATTTTTCGGAGCTGTCCGCAATCGTGCCGCTGCTGGCACGGGTCTATCCCAACGGCTCGGCTGACGTGAATCACTTTGCCGCAGCCGGCGGCGTGCCCTTCGTGATCCGTACCTTGCTGGAAGCCGGTTTGCTGCACGCCGACGTGCGCACGCCACTGGGCACCGGCCTGACGCATCAGGCGCAGGAACCGCAGCTGGTGGAAGGCGCTTTGCAATGGGCACCGGCGGCAGCGCAATCCGGCGACGAGGACGTTCTGCGGCCTGCCAGCAAGCCCTTCGTGGCCAGTGGCGGCTTGACCCTGCTGCGCGGCAATCTGGGTCGGGCGATCATCAAGGTCTCGGCCGTCGCCCCGGAGCACCATGCGATCGAGGCGCCGGTGCGGGTCTTTGCCCTGCAGGAGGAGGTCATCGCGGCCTTTGCGGAGGGCGAGCTGCACCGCGACGTGATCGTGGTGCTGCGCTTTCAGGGCCCCCGGGCCACCGGCATGCCGGAACTGCACAAGCTGACGCCGACCCTGGGCGTGCTGCAGTCGCTGGGATTTCGCGTGGCGCTGGTCACGGACGGCCGCATGTCGGGCGCCAGCGGCAAGGTGCCCGCGGCGATTCACCTGGTGCCGGAAGCTGCGGCCGGTGGGGCGCTGGCCTTGCTGCGTGACGGGGACATCCTGCGGCTGGATGCCACGACCGGTGTGCTGG
>JBDNBC010000355.1:0-6292 GCA_039768115.1 Oceanococcaceae bacterium | reverse complement strand
GGTCATTGGGGGGTCAGCCACAGCCGCTTCGTTCGCGCGGGTGCGACGTTGGTCCGGGGCGGGATGGTGGGATGGTCTGCTACTGGTGAGCTTGCCGCTGGGCGTCATGTTGTTACTGCAGATCTATGGCTGAATTCCTGCCTCTGGGGTCCTGGCGGCCGCTTGCGCAACGGCCGTGGGAGGCTCTTGGCGGGTTGGTTCTGGGAATATCGCTGTTCCTTCTCGGGTATCAGCACTCTCTCATTGTTTTTCTCCTGGCGCTGCCGGCCGCGGTGCTTGCGGTCGGTTCCAGTACCGGTTTGTTGCTGTGGCGCGGCGACGTACGCCTGCCGGAGGCGCTCGCGTTGTCGGGGTTGCTCGCACTATTGCCGGCGTTGGCATTGCTACTGAGCATGCAATGGCTGGGATGCACCGTCATCACCGTTCTGGCTGTGGTGACCTGGCTCGGGGCAGGGCGTATCGCTCTACATAGCTATCCCGTCTGTGCCGGAGCCCCGGCGCCGACAGGTGACCTCGCCAATGCCGGCCGGGTGGGTACCGATCTGGCCCTCCTCGCGTGGTTCAAGTTGCTGATGCGCACGCCGCAGGAGGAGCACCGTGCCGTGGTGCGAGCGGAAGTGGGGGAGTGGCAAGCCCTGACCCAGCGGCAGCGGGAGGCCCGACACCCTGATTTTCGTGAGTGGCATCCGACGCCGCCGGACCTGGTGCGGGTGGACGCCCGTGAACGCCAGTTGTTTAGCCTGCGCTACCGCCATATCTCCTGGGACTCCGGTTTTGCTCGCGCAGATACCCCGGGAGGTGCGCGCTGGCAGAAGATGGCGGCCAATGCTCGTGCGCATGCCTGGGTACTCGAGCATCCCGGTAAGCCGCGGCCCTGGCTGCTGACGATTCATGGGTATCGCATGGGCTCGCCCTTGCTGGACATGCGCGCCTTCGAGCCCAATTTTCTTCATCGCCGGCTGGGGCTGAACGTGGCCTCGATGGTGCTGCCGCTGCATGGCCCGCGGCGTCATACGAGGTGGTCCGGCGGTGGTTATCTCGAAGGGGACTTCTCCCACTTCGTGCATGCCCAGTGTCAAGCCATGTGGGATCTGCGCCGACTACTCAGCTGGCTGCGTCTGAATCGCCATGCACCGGCGATCGGCGTCTATGGCCTCAGCCTCGGTGGCTACAACGCCAGCCTGCTGGCCGGCCTCGACGATGATCTGGCCTGTGTAATTGCCGGCATCCCGGTTTTCGACATGGCCCTGACGCTATGGCGCCACCTGCCGCTCGATGAGGCGCGCATGCTGGCCGCTGAGGACATCGGGCTGGAGCAGGTGCGCGGCGTCTTTGCACCCGTTACACCCGCGTATTTCCCGGCGCGACCTCACCCGTCACGGCTGGGAATATTCGCCGGCAACGCCGATGAGCTGGTCTGGCCCGATCAACCCCTCGCCCTGGCGCGGCACTGGAAAGCGGCGCCGCCTTACTGGTTTCCGGGCGCGCATCTGACCTTCGCCGGAACGCCGGCACAGCGGCAATGTCTGCTGGACACCTTGAAACACGGACAACTGATTTGACGACCCCCGACAGCACCGTGCCCGAGCGGCGCATTTATCGGCGCGATTACCAGGCACCGCTGTGGCATGTCGAGCGCATCCACCTGCATTTTGATCTCGGTCAGCCGACCAATGAGGCCGGCGAGCACTCTGTTCTGGTGCGCTGCCGGCAGCAGCTCCGTTCGCGAACCGGTAAGCCCGGGGTTCTGGTACTGGACGGCCGGGAGATGACGCTGATTGATGTGCGCATCGATGGTGAATCACTACCGGCCTCGCGCTACACACTGACCCCCGAGCAACTGAGTATCGATGATGTGCCAGCGACAGCGGAGCTCGAGATCTGCGGCCGCCTGCGACCGTTTGCCAATAGCAGCCTGGAGGGCCTGTACGGTTCGTCGGGATTGCTCTGCACGCAATGCGAATCGCATGGGTTCAGCCGCATAACCTGGTGCCTGGATCGTCCCGATGTGCTGAGCATCTACACCGTTGAAATTTGTGCCGATGCCGAGCGGTATCCGGTGTTGCTGAGCAATGGCAATCGCGTCAGCGAAGAGGTGAATGACGGGCGGCGCACCGTGGTCTGGCACGACCCGCATCCCAAGCCCTGTTACCTCTTTGCACTGGTGGCCGGGCAGCTGAACTGCGTGCGCGCGGAATATCAGACCGCATCCGGGCGGGATGTCAGCATCGAATTCTGGTGCGATCCGGGCCTGGAGCTGCAGCTTGATCACGCCGTCCGCTCGCTGCAGAACGCGATGCGGTTCGACGAGCAGGCTTACCAGCGCGAATACGATCTGGACTTGTACATGGTCGTGGTGGCGCGGGCCTTCAACATGGGGGCCATGGAAAACAAGGGCTTGAATATTTTCAATCCCAAGTGCGTTCTGGCCCACCCGGATACCGCCACCGATGCCGACCATGTCATGGTCGAGGCCGTTGTCGCGCATGAGTACCTGCACAACTGGACAGGCAACCGCATTACCTGCCGCGACTGGTTTCAGCTGTCGTTGAAAGAAGGGCTGACCGTGTTCCGCGAGCAGCATTTCTCGGCGCGGCACGCGGGCGGCGCCGCGCAGCGAATCCAGGAAGTCGCATTGCTCAAGGCCCGCCAGTTTGTCGAGGATTCCGGGCCACTGGCGCACCCGGTGCGCCCGGATTCCTACGTCGACATGAACAACTTCTACACGGTGACCGTGTATGAGAAAGGGGCGGAGCTGATCCGCGTGCTGCGCGCCATCGTTGGTGAGCCTGCATTTGACCGCGGCATGCAGCACTACTTCGCCACGCAGGACGGTCAGGCCGCGACGATTGAGGATTTTTTGCAGTGCTTTGCGCTCGAGGATGTGGACGCCTCGGTTGAGGAGATGTTGCGCTGGTATGACCAGGCAGGTACTCCACAGCTGGGCCTGCGCTTGCAGCCGCATACGCACGATGCGCAGACCCTGACGGCGGAATTGCAGCAGAGCCCGCCCGCGATTGCCGACCCCTCTGACTCGCCCCGGCCCGTGCCGCAGCCTGTAGTGCTGGAGTTTCTTGATGCGCAGGGCCCGCTATTGCTAGCGGATGGGCAGAGCCGCTGGAGCACGCTGCTGCGTGGACCGCAGCAGCGAACAGATATCCGTTTCGCACGGTCAGCGCAGGGCCGTGTCACCCCGGTCTTCAGCGGCGGATTTCCGGCGCCGGTCCGGGTTGAATACGACTACCAGCCGGCCGAGTTGGCGCGCATCGTTGAGCATGCCTCCGACCCGGTTGCCCGTTGGGATGCGCAGCAGCGGCGCATACGGCGACAGCTAGATGCCGCCATCAACGCCTCGGGCGGAGACATCGTCGCGGATTGGTCGCCCCTGCTGGCGGTACGGGACCAAGTCTTGGCCGGTAGCAGCGACGCGGCGGTTGCCGCCGAACTGCTGAGCCTGCCAGCGGCCGCGACCCTGCTTGCCGAAGGGGACAGTGTCGACCCACTGGCGCTGGCGGCCACCCATGAACGGCTGGAGCGACAGCTGGCGCAGGCGCTGTGGGCCGATGACGGCGTGTCCCGACAATTACTCCACGTGCCCGAGCGATGGGAGTTCACGCCAGACGACGTGGCCCGGCG
Source organism: Oceanococcaceae bacterium (assembly GCA_039768115.1). Lineage (GTDB taxonomy): Bacteria > Pseudomonadota > Gammaproteobacteria > Nevskiales > Oceanococcaceae > MS8. Next base: position 2,656 of record JBDNBC010000355.1, on the reverse strand, counting down.
TCGACTTGCGGTGCGTATGCTCGAGCTGGGGCTGCTGGCGGACGTCGCAGGCATCGACGCCACGGTCCACGCCTGGCTACAGGATGCAGACAATCTGAGCTTGCGTTTCGGCGCCCTGGCGGCGGCGTGGCGTGCGGATCATCCGCAGCGCGAAGCCTATGCGGCCGCGTTCGCCGATCGGCATGCGCATGATCCGCTGGTCCTGGATCGGCTCTTTGCCTTGCAGGCCCGCCATGCCTCGCTTGATGCTCTGCAAGCGCTGCTCGTTGATGGCCGTTACCAGCGCACCCAGCCGAACCGCGTGCGCGCCGTTCTTGACACCCTGGTACGCCAGAACCTGCCCACCTTTTACGCGTCCGACCAGCGGGCACTGGGACTGTGGGCCGAGGAGCTGATGCGGCTGGACGAGATCAATCCGCAACTGGCGGCGCGCCTGGTGGGTGCGCTGGAGTCCAGCCACCGGCTGGCGCAGCCCTGGCGGCAGGCGGTATACGCGGCGCTCGAACAGCTTAGGCGTTGCATTCGTTCGCCCAATTTGCACGAGCAATTGCGCCGCCTGCTGGCGGCCGCCTGACCTCCCGGGCTGTGCTCGTCATGCCCTGACACACAATTGTCATCATTGCGTCACACCATGGGAGCAGATATGTCCATGTCAATGAGTACGATGTACGGACGCCATGTGTTGGTTGTTGAGGATGAAGAGCCGATTCGCAAGCTGGTGCGCTTTGCGCTCGAGCGCGAGGATTACCGGGTACATGAGGCGGCAGACGCTCAGCTGGCGCGTGTGGAAATTGCCAGCCAGCGCCCGGATCTGATTGTCCTGGACTGGATGTTGCCGGGTATTTCCGGGCTGGATTTCGCGCGCGAGCTGAAATCCAGTGAAAGCTTCTGCGACATTCCGATCATCATGCTCACCGCGCGCGGCGAGGAAGAGGACAAGGTGCGCGGGCTGTATGCCGGTTGTGATGACTACCTGACCAAACCCTTTTCGGCCGCCGAACTGATCGCGCGGATGCATGCCGTACTGCGCCGTGTGCGCGTGGGCGGGCCGGATGCGCCCATCGAGGTAGGGGACATTGCCGTGGACGTGGCTGGCCAGCGCGTGACTATTCGTGGCGAACCGCTGCCGTTGGGGCCTACCGAATATCGACTGCTGCATTTCTTCTGTACCCATCCGGAACGGGCGTATACCCGCGAGCAGGTGCTTGATCGCGTGTGGGGGCAGAATGTCTACGTGGAGGAGCGAACCGTCGATGTTCACATCCGCCGTTTGCGCAAAGCATTGGCGCCCTTTGGCTGTGACAACCTGATCCAGACGGTGCGTGGCACGGGTTACCGTTTTTCGACGCGCGCCGCAGCCTGATTTCGGCCCGGTGGCTGACAACGGGCGGCACATTTCGCCCTGATCTGCGGCGACGTGGATAGAATGCCGGCGTGAAAGCGCGCCTGGGATCCCTGTTGCTTCTCGTCCTGGCGATGGGATTTCTGGCCTTCGCGGGCATGCTGTACTACAGCGATGTGGAGGTGCGCTCCCGCTTTCTGACGGCCCGCTGGGTGGCGCCGGCGCAGGTTTATGCCGCCCCGATGGAGCTCTACCGCGGTGCGCCGTTGTCCGCGGATGCGGTCGAGAGTGCGTTGCAACGACTAGGCTATCGCCCGGGAGATGAGGCGCCGAGCCAGGCGGGTGAGTACCAGCGGCGTGGCGAACAAATCTCGATATGGCGGCGCAGTTTTCGCCACGGTGCGGATGTTGAGTCGGACCAGCCGTTGGTGCTGCAGCATCGCGGCGCGCAACTGACCGCGCTACGCGATGGCAGCGGGGCGGCCCGTTTGTTGGATCGGCTGGAGCCAGAGCATGTCGGCTCGCTGTACCCGGCCAAAGGCGAGGACCGTGAGCTGCTCCGACTGGAGGATTGGCCGGACCTGCTTCGCCGCGGGCTCATCGCAGTCGAGGACCAGCGGTTTGCACGGCATTTCGGCATTGATCCGCAGGGCCTGCTTCGTGCGGCGGTCAAGAATGTGCTGTCGGGCGGAGTGGTGGAGGGCGGATCGACGCTGACCCAGCAGCTCGTAAAAAACCTGTTCCTGAGCAACGAACGCAGCTTCGTGCGCAAGGTCCGCGAGGCGTTCATGGCCTTGCTTCTGGAGTGGCATTTCGACAAGGGCGCCATTCTCGAGGCCTATGGCAACGAGGTGTATCTGGGTCAAGATGGCAACCGTGCGATTCACGGATTTGGCTTGGCCAGTCGATTCTGGTTTGGCAAGCCGCTGGGTGAGCTATATGACGCCGAGCTGGCCCTGCTGGTGGGCATGGTCAAGGGGCCATCGGCCTACAACCCGCAACGGCGTGCTGAGGCTGCCCGCGCGCGGCGCAATCTGGTTCTGCGCATCTGGTTCGATACCGGCCTGATTGATGCCGCAGCACTGGCGGCCGGGCAGGAGGCCCCGCTGGGCCTGACAGCTGGCGGGGCTGTTGCACGCAGCACAACCGCATTTCTGGACCTGGTACGTCGCGAATTGCGTCGCGAATTTCCCGCCGATGCGCTGGCCTATGATGGTCTGCGGATCGATACGCATCTGGACGCACGCCTGCAATCGATTGCCGAATCCGTCGTGCGCGCGGGGGTGCCGCGGCTGGTCACGCGCGGCGGGGAGG
>JBDNBC010000354.1:0-9629 GCA_039768115.1 Oceanococcaceae bacterium | reverse complement strand
CCTGTGCGTGGTCGTTGATGACCTCGACATGGGCATGACCCACATCCTGCGCGGTGACGACCACGTCAACAACACGCCCCGGCAGCTCAACATCCTGCGTGCGCTGGGCGGGGTCGAGCCGCGTTATGGCCACATCCCGATGATTCTGGGCCCGGACGGCAAGCGGCTGTCCAAGCGCCACGGGGCGGTGTCGGTGATGCTCTATCGCGAGATGGGCTACACCCCGCAGGCGCTGCGCAACTATCTGGCGCGGCTGGGCTGGTCGCATGGCGATCAGGAACTGTTCAGCGATGACGAACTGAAAGCGCATTTCAGCTTCGGCAACATCCAGCGCTCGCCGGCCCGCTTTGACCCGGACAAGCTGGGCTGGGTCAATCAGCAGTGGCTACAGCAAACGCCGGCTGCGGAGTTAACCGCCGAGCTGAGTTTTCATGCCGAGCGCGCCGGTTATGTCTGGCAGGCCGGGCCGCTGGCCGATGCGGCATTGAGCCTGCTGGCGCCGCGCTGCAAGACTCTGGTTGACCTGGTGGGCGACGCGGCCTTTCTGTTCGCCGCGCCACAGGAATGGGATGCCAAGGACACCGCCAAGCATGTGAATGACGCGACCGCCGGCATTCTTGCGGCCTTTGCCGATGCCCTGGACCGGGCGGCAGACTGGAATGCGGATACGCTGCAGCAGGTGGCCAAGGACACCGTTGCCGCCTGCGGCGTCGGCTTTGGCAAGCTCGGGATGCCGGCGCGGCTGGCCCTGGCCGGACGGGCCCAGGCCCCGGCGCTGGATGGCATTCTGCTGGCGCTGGGCCGTGAGGAAAGCCTGCGGCGGTTACGACAGTTTGTGGCCACGGCAGAATCAAGGCCGGCGGCGGGATAACGCTGGCCCGGATTGTCCGCCGTAGCGGTGTCGTGGGTCGATTAACGGAGACGAACAATGCTGTGGAGCAACTGGTCCGGTGTCGTGCACGCGCAGCCGGCCGCACAGATCGCGGTGCGTGATGAGGAGCATCTGGCCGCGCTGATCCGCGATCCGGCGATTGCCGGCCCGATTCGCCCGCTCGGTGCCGGGCACTCGTTCACGGAGCTGTGTGCGACCGACGGTGGCACTTTGTTGCGTCTGGACGGGTTGAATGGCGTCGCACGCGACCCGGAGCAACCAAATGTGGCGCGTATCGGTGCCGGCGGTGTGCTCGGCGAGGTCACGGCTGCATTGCATGCGCAGAACCACGCGCTGGCCAATATGGGCGACATCGACAATCAGCGCATGGGCGGCGCGGTGGCCACGGCCACGCATGGTACGGGGCCAACGTTTGGCTGCTATCCCTCGATGTTGCAAGGTCTGCGCATGCTCGATGGGCGCGGCCAGCCGGTGGAGCTTGATCGCGATCGCGACCCTGACGCCTTCCGGGCAATGGCGGTGAGCTTGGGCACCGGTGGCATCGTCACCGAGCTGCGCATGCGCTGTGTCGCGCCGTACCGGCTGGAACGCACGCGGTTCGTTGTTGCGCGTGACGAGATCTTCGAGGACTTTGCCGGGCTGATGACGTCCGCACGCAACGTCGAGCTGATGTATGTCCCGTTTTCCGGTCATGCGCTGGGCTTGCGCAGCGTCGAAACCGAGGCCGCGCCCACCGTGCGTCCCCCGGACGAGGATCAGCAGGCGCTGCGTCTGTTGCGCCTACTGGCGCAGTGGTGCGGCCCGCTACCGGCGCTGCGCCGGTTCGTGCTGTCGCGGGCGCTGGGCCGTAGTGCGCGCGAGCACTTCGTCGAGGACTGGCATCGGGCCTTTCCCACGGATCGGGATGGCCATCGCTTCAACGAAACCGAGTACCACCTGCCGGCCGAGGCGGCGCCGCAGGCCCTGCAGACGCTGATCACCCGGCTGGAAAAGGAGCTGCCGGGCGTGTACTTCCCGATCGAAGTACGCAGCGTAGCGGCCGATGACCTGTACCTCAGCCCCTTCTCGGGGCGGGAGAGTGTGTCGATTGCCGTGCACCATGCGAGCGACAAGCCCATGGGGCCGGTGCTGGCGCTGGCAGAATCGGTATTTCGTGCGCATGCCGGGCGACCGCACTGGGGCAAGATGCACACGCTGCGCGCCGCCGAGCTGCGCACGCTGTATCCGCATTGGGATGCAGCGATTGAGGCGCGCCATCAGTACGACCCGGACAACCGCTTCGTCAGCCCCTACCTGCGCGCGTTGCTCGGCTTATGAGCGCCGCCAGCGTCCCCACGCGGATCGCTGCGGCACTGGCGGCCGCGGGTATCGTCCGGCCCACGCTGGTGCTGGACGATGCCGCCTTTCAGCGCAATATCGCGCGACTGCGGGCGGTGCTGCCGAATTCGTGGACGCTACGGTTGGCTGACAAGTCGCTGCCAGTGCCGGGGCTGCTGGCGCGCGCGCTGGATGGTCTGAACAGTGCGGCCATCATGTCCTTTCATGTGCCGCTGACCCGCCGCAGCCTGGCCGAACTGCCCGTGACCGACGTGCTGATGGGCAAGCCGGTTCCGGCGGTCGAGGCGGCGACGCTGCTGCGTGATCTGGCGCCGGAGTCGGCGGCCAAAATCACCTGGTTGATCGATTCTATGGCGCGGCTACAGGAATATCGCGCTGTGGCCGAGCAGGGCGGATATTCATTGCGGGTGGCTTTCGAGGTCGATATTGGCCTGGGACGCGGCGGGTTCGCGTCACCGCAGGCGCTGCACGGGGCGGTAGTGGCCGCGGAGCGCTCGGTGAACGGAGGTGCTTCGGGCCAGGTCCCGAATGCCACTGGCCAGCTGATGGTCGTCGGCATCATGGGCTACGACGCGCATGTCATGGCGCTGCCCCGCGTGCTGGGCGGGGGTGATCGCATGCAGCGTCAGGCCATGGCCCGGTTGGCGCAGTTCGCGGGCGTGTTGCCCGTTGCCGCGCGTCGGATCATCAACACCGGTGGCAGCACAACACTGCTGCGCCTGGGGTCGGACATCCCGGCCAACGATGTGACGGTGGGCTCACTGCTGGTCAAGCCGACGCATTTCGAGCAGCCGCAAAACGTCGACTTCGAGCCGACCGTGTTCATTGTGTCGCCGGTTCTCAAGCGCGTAATGCACACCGTGCCGGGGCACCCGCGGCTAAGTCGCTGGCTGCACCGTTTGCGGCTACTCGACCCGGAGGTGGCGTTTATTCACGGAGGGCAGTGGCTTGCGGAAGGGTGTGCGCCAGCAGGCCTGAAACCCAGTCCGTTTTTTGGCGCTTCCTCCAATCAGCAGGGCTTTGCCATCCCCCGCGGCACCCCGCCATTCGATCAACTGGTACTGCGGCCGACCCAATCCGAGGCCGTGCTGCAGCAGTTTGGCGAGCTGCACATCTGGCGCGAGGGCGCGATTGTCGATGCCTGGCCATGCTGGAGTCCGTGAAGAGTAGAGATTCTTCATGTCCCGGAGCGGGGCCGGTAAGCTGCCAGAAATTCCCAATGCATTTGCCCCGTATGAAGAGCCGATTTTCGATGTATTCCGCCTCACGTGAGCGCTATGGGATTGAGTTCCGCGTGGGCATGGTTGCGCTGTTGATCGCCGGCAGTGCTGCAGTTCCGGGAACCCCGCTTCTGGCTGCACCAGCCCCGACTAACAGTGCGGAATTCGCTGAAAATACGTCTCCGGTGCGTTTGCGCGGCGAGTGGTGTCAGGGGCACCTTCTTCGCGGCCAGGCGGAGCCGGGTTCACGGGCGTGGCTGAATGACAGAGCGCTGGAGATCACCCCGGACGGTCGCTTCGTATTCGGTTTTGGCCGGGATGAAGCGGCGCGGCAAACCCTCAAGGTCCAACGCCCGAATGGCGAGACCTGGCGGCATGCCGATACGCCCTGTGCCCGCGAGTACCGTATCCAGCGTATCGACGGTCTGCCACCGAGCAAGGTCACGCCGGACGAAAGCGTGCTGGCGCGGATCCGTGAAGAAGGCGCGCAGGCTGCCGCCGCGCGGAAATACATCATCGCCGACGAAGCCGTGTTCGCGGACTTTATCTGGCCTTCACGGGGGCCGATTTCGGGCGTATACGGCTCGCAGCGCATTCTTAATGGTCAGCCGCGGCGGCCGCATTTCGGTGTGGATGTCGCGGCCCCGACGGGGACTACGGTGGTCGCTCCTGCGGCCGGAATCGTGCGGCTGGCCCACCCGGATATGTACTTCTCCGGTGGCACGTTGATCATCGACCACGGATACGGCGTCACCAGCTCGTTTCTGCATCTCTCGCGCATTGATGTGGAGGTCGGCCAGCAGGTGGAGCAGGGCGACAAGATTGCCGAAATTGGCGCCACCGGCCGGGTCACCGGCCCGCATCTGGATTGGCGAATGAACTGGCGCGATGTGCGCGTTGACCCGCAGCCGCTGGTCGGACCGATGCCCGACTAAAAAAAAGCGCTCCCGGCTAAGCCGAGAGCGCTTGCAGCTTTCCGGAGACAACCGGACAACAGCTTGGTCGTGTCAGAGCGCTTTGGCGTCGATCATCTTGTCTTCAAAGAAAGTGACCTTGCCCGTTTGCACGTCGTGCATCGCACCAACGACAATCAATTTGCCTTTGGCGACCAGATCGCGAATGATCGGGCTGCGGTCCACGATGTTGCGAGTGGTCATGTCTACGTTGGCATGCGCCACATCGTTCACAAATGCCTTATTTTTGGAGCTCAAGTCGTCATGCTTGTGCGCCACCGAATACACGGCGGGTGCAATGTTGGACAGGGTGCTGGTCAGGTTGCCCAGCTCGACGTTGTCGCATGCCCCTTTGACCGCACCGCACTCGGTATGGCCCAACACCACGATCAGCTTGGAGCCGGCTACGGCGGTCGCGAATTCCAAACTGCCGAGCGTGTCGGTGTTGATGAAATTGCCGGCGATGCGCGCCGAGAAAATGTCGCCTACGCCCTTGTCGAAAACGATTTCATGCGGCACGCGGGAGTCGATGCAACCCAGCACCGCAGCCATCGGATACTGCCCGCCCGACGTCTTGCGGACCTGGTCCATGAAGTCCCGCTCGACCGCTTCATCTTTCAGAAAGCGGTCATTGCCTTCTTTCATGAACTTCAGCACCTGCATTGGCGTCATCGCCGCCTGCATTTCTTTGGTGAGCGGCTGAGTGAGATCCCGTGCTGATGCGTTAAACGCCACAAACAGCGAGGCTACGAGCAACAAAGTCTTCATCGATACCGTCCTTGAAATATGCGGCGCATGGCCGCGATACCCCAAGGATGGCGGGTGAGACCTAAACGTTGACTTAGCCGATTATGAACAGAACATGAACAGACTCAGGTTCACGGCCTGCGCAGGCGATACCCCACGCCCCGACGGTTTTCGATCAGCGATTCCTCACCCGGGCGATCCAGCTTTTTGCGCAAGCGGCTGATGTAGACGTCGACAATGTTGGTTTGCGGATCCTCGGCGGACCCCCAGACTCGATTGAGGATGCGCTCGCGCGACCAGAACCGCTCGGGATGACGGGCCAGCAGCAGCAACAGATCAAACTCCAGCCCGGTCAGCGTGATGTCCTCGTTGTCGCGTTGCACGCCGCGGGAGGGCGGCGTGATGCGCAGAGAGCCGACAGTCAGTACATCGTCTTCGGGCGCGCTGCGCTGGCGCCGGGTCAGGGCTTCGATGCGTGCCAGCAGTTCTTCGAAATCAAAGGGCTTGGTCAGGTAGTCATCGGCGCCGGCCCGAAGTCCATCGACTCGCTCCTCCACGGTATCCATGGCGGTCAGCATCAGGATGGGAGTCGTGACATGGGCGGCCCGTAAACGCTGACAAATGGCCAGCCCGTCGCGGCCGGGCAGCATGCGGTCGAGGATGATCAGGTCCTGGTCGCCGTGCAGCCCGTGTGCCAGGCCGTCCTCACCGTTGGCCACGACCGTGCAGCGGTGTCCTTCCGCCTTTAGCCCGCGAGCGATAAACCCCGATACGCGCGGGTCGTCTTCCACCAGCAGGATCTGCATCAGCGGGCCGCCGGCAACTGCGTACGAATCGTGCATCCGGCCCCCGGAGCGCTTTCCGCCTGAATCTGTCCGCCATGCGCCACAACGATGGCCTTGGCGACCGCCAGCCCCAGGCCGAGACCCGTGCTGGCGCGATCATCATTGGTTTCGCCGTGGCCACGGAAAAAACGATCAAAGATATAGGGCAAATCTTGCGGGTCGATGCCGCTGCCACAGTCCTCGACCGCCAGTTCCCAGTCCTGCTCGCGAGGCGTCCAGCGTACCGTGACGACGCCGCCCGCTGGTGAATACCGCACCGCATTATCGACCAGGATGATCAGCAGCTGACGCAGGCGATCGGGGTCGCCCAACAGCGCCGGTCCGTCCGCGACAGGGGTCGGCTCCAACGTCACCTGCCGCGCATCGGCAACCCGGCGCAACTCGCGCAGAATGTCGGTAGTGAGTGCGGCTGGGTCAATCGGCCGGCGGTTCAGTCGGATGGTCTGCGCATCGGCGCGCGCGATAAACAGCATGTCTTCCACCAGCCGGCTTAATCCGACCGACTGATCGAGCACCGCTTGCAGGGCCTCGCGATATTCCTCGGGGTCGCGCGACGCTGCGCGCAATGCGACCTGAGCCTCACCGCGAATGACGGTCAGGGGCGTACGCAATTCGTGGCTGACATCAGCGAAAAAGTGACGGCGTACGTCGTCGGCGCGCTGCAGAGCGGCATTGGCTTCGGTGAGTTCGCGGGTGCGCTTTTCGACGGCTTCTTCGAGCTGGCGGCGGGTGTCTTCGCGGCTGGCATGCTGTGCGGACAGTTGCTCGGCCATGCCATTGAAGGCGGCGGCCATCTGGTCGAATTCAGTGTCGAAGCCACGGGGCACCCGGTGATCGAAGTCACCCTGGCCAAGCCGGCGGGCGCCTTCCTGCAGGGCTTCCAGCGGCCGGGCGATGCCGCGGACCAATAGCTGACTGGCGCCCAGCGCCCCGAACAGCGCCGCCAGGGCCAGCGCCGCCGACAGGCCGACCAGCTGGATGTGCACGCGGTCAACCCGCTGGTTCATCGTGCGCACGACGCCCTGTTGACGCTCGAGCGCGGCATTGACCGCTTCGCGAAAGCTGACATCAATGCGATCTTCGAGAATCAAGGTGACCCGTTCACCGCGCGGTGCGCCGGGTGGCAAGGCCAGCAGGCTTTCGAACTCGGCGATGATGGTGTCGATCAGCGCCTCCAGCGCGTCGGTGTCCTCAACGGCGCCCGGTGCGGCGTCCGCGCCGAGCGCGTTGCGCTGCTCGAGTTCCAGGTCGCGAATACGCGCCAGTGACACGGAAATGATCGCCCGCTTGTTGCGCACCTCAGACTGATTTGCGGCGTGTCCGATCAGGATTTCATCGGTGAGTTGCTTGAACAGTCGGTAACTGCGTACCGAAAGCTGCAAATGCTCGGCCAGCAGGTTGTGGGCGATCTCGGCCTGGCTAAGATGGCGTTCGGTGGACCTGACCGACCACATGGCCAGCAATGCCGCCGCCCCGACGATGGCGACGGCCAGTATCGCGACGAGAATAATCTTGCGCCGATACATCGCAGAGCGCCCCTTAGCCAGGAGGCCACTGCAGGTCGCGCCCGCCGATCAGGTGCATGTGCAGATGAAAGACCGTCTGCCCGGCGTCGGCGCCCGTATTGATGACCAGTCGAAAGGCATCGGCATACCCGTGCTTCGCGGCAATGGTCGGGGCTACGCGGAGCATGTGACCGAGCAGGGCCGCATCCGTATCGTTGGCCTGCGACAGCATCGGGATCGGCTTGCGTGGCACCAGCAGGATATGCATCGGTGCGGCCGGGTTGATGTCCCGAAATGCAACGCAATGGGCATCTTCGTGGACAATGTCACCGGGTATCTCTCCGGCAATAATCTTCTCGAACAGTGTGGTGCTCATGACAGCCATCGACAATAGGGTTCGGCGCATCATAACGGCCACGGACCGTCCTGCCCTGCGCATACGCGTGCGGCGCCGCTGGAGCTGCCGCGGATGATCGAGGAGCGCCGATGAGTTTTCGCCGCGGGCGGGTCCTCGGGCCGATGCTGCAATGGCTTGATCAGGACGAAGCGCACAAAACGGCGCGGCTGTTCCTGCTGGCCATTCTGGTGCTGGGCTCGGGGCTGGGTCTGCGCGACCCATGGCCGCCGGACGAGCCGGCACTCGCGTTGATGATGCGGGCCATGGCCGATGGCGGACCCTGGCTGGTGCCGTATCTGGGCGGTGTGCCGTTTCAGGAGCATCCGCCGCTGTCCGTCTGGATCGGCGCGTTCGTCATGAACGCCACGGGCAGTTTGCGTCTGGGATTTTTGCTGCCCAGTGTGCTGGCGGCTATGGCGGTGCTCTGGCTGGTCTATGACCTGGGTCGGCGCCTGTGGGGCGCGCGCGCCGGCCGGTTGTCGGCGCTGGTGCTGTTAGCGGCCTTTCAGTTCAATCTGCAGGCGCACACCGGTCAGGTCGACATGCTGTTCACTCTCTGGGTGACGCTCGCGTTGTATGCGCTCATGCGCTACCTGCTGTTGCAGCCTGAGCCGCGCTGGTTGATCTACGGCGGTCTGGCGATGGGCCTCGGTATGCTCACCAAGGGAGCGGGATACATCGCGGCTCTGGTGCTACTGCCATGGCTGTGGATGCGCTGGCAGAGCTGGAGTGATCTGCCGCCGCGCGCAGGGAAGAGGGTCTTGTGGCTGCTGCCGCTGGCGGCAGCGGTGCCGGTGCTGGCCTGGGCCGTGCCGGCACTGGGTCTGGCCCTGGGCAGTGCCGCCGAGCTGGATATTGCCGAGCGCACGCAACTGCTGCTGAATCTCCTGGGCGGAGCCGATCTGCATCTCGGCGGTGCCTCGGAAGGTCTCTGGCACATGCCACTGCAGGCTCTGCTGCTCTGGCTGCCATTGCCGCTGCTCCTGCCCTGGCTGGCGCCCATCTGGCGTGAGCGGCTGGCTGCGCGTGACCCGCGCACGGGGCTGCTACTGGGCTATGCCCTCGCCGTACTGTTGCTGTTCACCGTACTGCCGGGCCGGCAGGGGGTGCAGTTGCTACCGGCGCTACCGGCCGTAGCGCTGTTGACGGGCGCCAATCTCGGCGGCACCTGGTGGCGGCCCGAGGTGCAGTGGGTCAGCCGCTTCATTCTGATCGGCATCGGGCTGGCGTTATTGATCCTGGTCGCGCAGGCCCGTTTGCAACCGCAGGAGTTCGGCCTGCGACTGCCGCCGGATACGCCCTTCGGTCTGTATTGGGGACTCGGCGTGCTGGGTCTGCTGGCGTTGATCCTGGCATTGGCTTTTCGCTTCGGCAGTCGCAATCAGGCGCTGGCATTGCCGGTGTTCATCGGTGTGGGTTGGTTCCTGTTCGGCTGGGGTGTCTATCCATGGCTGAACAATATCCGTACGCCCGAACTGATCATGCAGCGCGCCGAGGCGATCATGCCTGCGCAGGGCGTGCCGGGCGAGATCGGCATGCTTGACTGGCGGCCACAATTCGCGTTGTTCAGCCGCGTTCCGCTGCGTCCGCTGGACAATACCGCGCCGGTGCAGAGCGTGACGCGCTGGTGTGCTGCGCGCACCGCGGTTCCACGGTATGTGTTGGTGCCGGACGGGATGTGGCAGGACCTACGCGCGCGGTTGCCGGTACCGCTGGGGGCGCCCGCGGTGCT
>JBDNBC010000353.1:0-9544 GCA_039768115.1 Oceanococcaceae bacterium | reverse complement strand
TATGGCGTGAGGTCCGCTGGCGCCGGACGCGTCAGGTGCAGTGCCAGCGGCGCAAAGGCCGGTGATAGCAGCGTACGGGCGGCCTGAATCAGGACCGCGAACAGCGCATCGACGGCGGCATCGGCCGGAGCGCTATCGTGCGTCCGCACCTGGATGCGCAGGCGTAACCGGTCAGGGTGCGTCTCCAACTGGAGTTCAGCGGCATCCGTCACGACACGAAAGTAGCGCACGATGCGCTCCAGGGCCTGACCCAGCGTGGCACTGGCCAGCACGGCAAACGCCAGCGCGTGAAAGGTGCCGGGCGAAGCCCGCTGGGCGACGGCGAGACCCAGTGCGGGGTCGCCGGTGTGATCGACGGCGGCATCCCAGATCTGCCGCGATTGCGTCAGCGTGACCCGCGACTGTGTGGGCTGCAGTGTCGCCACGTTCAGTCCGGCTGCGCAAAACAGGGCGTCGGCATCCACACCGCGCCTCGCCAGCTCGGCATGCAGGGCTATAAACCAACGGCCCATGGTCGTGGCGGACACCGCAGGTGTCGAAAGTGTCATGTCTGGCGGGTTGTGCTCAAAGTCTGGCGCGTAGGGCCGAGAGTATCGGTGATCGCACGCCTAAAGTTGGGTTCTGTCCTTCATTTGATATCGAGAACTGTCATGAGTACTGCTCCCGACCCCCGAACCCTGACCGACGCGGAGAAAACCGCGTACATCAAGCAGGAAATTACCAAGGCCGGCGCGCGCCTGCGTGCGCGTCATCCGTGGCTCAAGCACCAGAACCTGATCGGCGTGGCCATCATGCTGTTCGGCCTTGGCGGCATGGTGGGTAGCGCCACCGCCTACGGCTTTGGTCACATTCCGTGGTGGCTCTGCATACCGCTGGTCGCGATGTTCGCATCACTGATTCACGAGCTCGAGCATGACCTGATCCATCTGATGTATTTCCGTGATCGCCCGGCGATCAACCGACTGATGCTGATCGTCGGCTGGATTGCCCGCCCGAGTACCATCAACCCGCTGGTGCGGCGACGTCTGCATCTGCACCATCACAAGCATTCCGGTACCGAGACCGACCTCGAGGAGCGCGGGATCACCAATGGCGAGCCGTGGGGTCTGCGCCGCCTGCTAATGACCGGTGACAACATGCTCGCCGTCATGCTGCGTCCCCGGGCGACCTTTCGCATGGTGCGCAAGTACATTCATGCACAAAAGCCCCGTGACGAACGGGAGTTTCGCAAGATGGCCTGGGAGCAGCGGCTGGCCTACAGTCCGCTGGCTACGATTTACTACCTCGCCTGGCATGGCTGGCTGGTCTATCACGGCGCGCGCCTGGTGGCCCTGGGGCTCGGCTTTGAATGGAGTGTGTCGGCCGGAGTGGCGTCGACCGTGGCGGTACTGGATTTCCTGGCGGTCGTGTGGATGCTGCCCAGCTTTCTGCGGACGTTCTGCCTGCATTTCATCAGCTCCAACATGCACTACTACGGAGATGTGCAGGACGGCAACATCCTGCAGCAGACGCAGGTTTTCAATGCCTGGTGGCTATGGCCATTCCAGTTGTTCTGCTTCAACTTCGGCAGCACCCACGCGATCCATCATTTCGTGGTCAAGGAGCCGTTCTACATCCGCCAGTGGACGGCAGGCGAGGCCCATATCGCCATGCGTCTGATGGGTGTGCGTTTCAACGATTTTGGCACCTTCCGGCGCGCCAACCGGTATGCGCAAGCCACGCAGACATGAGCCGTTGCCGCGCATGTCTGCGCGGCAAATAAGCGTCCCGGCCGGGGGCATCCGTGCCCCGGCCGGGATTATGGTCATGACGTTGGCGGCGAGGCTTGCATTTCGAGCAAATCGGCCATAACTTATACAAAAAGTTAACAGCCCGCGGGTAGCGTCAGCGCATGAATCAAGTGGAAGTAGAGGAGAGCTGCCCCTATTGCGGGGAATATATCACCCTACTCATGGATGATTCGGCAGGCGAGCAGGAGTACATCGAAGATTGCTTCGTGTGCTGCCGACCTATACATATCAGCATTAGACATAACCTTGACGATGACGCGTTGTTTCTGAGTGTCAGAGCCGAGGACGACTAGATGCCCGACCGAACCTTGCGGGCGACATCAAGCTTGAGCACTCGCCATTGGCTGTACGTATATCACCGGCCCGGTGGGCAAACCGGTCGTCGAACCGCCGCGGGGTTCCACACTCACCGCGAAGCCCGACCCTTGGTCCAGTGGATGCGTCACCTTGAGGCGGATGCGCTCACCCGATGTGGTGGGCAGCAGCCCCAGCGACACGGGCGCCTCGCCTTCGCCACGCAGCAGCCACAGCTCAAGCGATTTGTCGGCGGCGACCGCGACCGCCTGCAGGGTCTCGATTGCGAGACGGTTACTCGTGCGGTCGGCACGAATCGTCCACAACGCGCCCTGCTCGTCGTCGCTAATGGCCACTTCGACATCAGGCACAAACAGCAGATTCTGGCGGACCGGCTCGTTGAGCAGCACTCCCGAAATCGCCAGCACGACGACCGCGAAGGCAAGGGTCGGGACCCAGTCCCAGAATCCCCGCGCGCGCTTCTCGCTGCGTTCTGTGAAGCCCAGGCGCTGGGCAAGACCTTCCCAGGTCCGCGCCGTTGGCGTCACGGCCGGCAGGTTTTCGGCCAGGGGTGTCAGCAGCGTTTCCCACCGGGCCACGCGTTGTTGCAGGTCGGCATCGTTGCTCAGCAACCGCGTAAAACGCTTGCGCGCGAGGCCGTCAAGAGTGCCCAGCGCATATTCAGCGGCCAGCGCATCGCGGATTTCAGGGCGTTCAAGGTTCATCGTTCCAGACACTCCTTGAGCTGCGTCAGCCCGCGCCGGATCCAGCTCTTGACTGTGCCCAGGGGCTTGCCGAGCTGCTCGCTGAGTTCCTGATGCGAATAACCGTCCACAAACGCCAGAATCACGGCATTACGCGGTTGTTCGCCGAGCTCTTCCAGGCAGGGCTGCAAGCGTGGTTCGCCGGCAATCGATTGCTCGATCGAGGCCGCGGGGGGAAGTTGACCATCTTCCATTTCATCCAGCGATTGCTCGCGACCCTGACGGCGCACCATGTCCAGGGCACGGTAGCGGACAATGGACGTCATCCACGTGCTAGCACGGGCTTTGTCCTTGTCGAAACGTGTCGCGTTCTGCCAAATCTGCACAAATCCATCCTGCAAAGCTTCTTCAGCTTGGGCTCGAGATTTGAGAATACGCAGCGCAACGGCGAGCAGATGCGCAGCACTGGCATCGTAGAGGTGACGGAACGCTTGGCGGTCGCGCAGAGCGACACGGTCAAGAAGGGGCTCGAGGCGATCGTTGTCGATCATTTTTTTGAGCGGCGGTAGCAACCGCCGATAATGCCCAGAGCGAGACTTTCTCGCAACGGTTGCATCCACGAACGAGAGGGAATCGTAAGTGATAGGCAAATGAACACAGTTGAAAACAATAAATCGATGCGGGTTGCCGTTATTGGTGCTGGCGTGTCCGGCCTGGTCAGCGCGTATCTATTGCGCGACGCGCACGACGTCGTGCTGTTCGAGGCCAAGGACAAGCCGGGTGGGCATTCGTGGACGGTGGATGTTCCGCATGCCGGGCAGACCTGGCCGGTGGACACCGGCTTCATTGTTTATAACGAGCGCACTTACCCGAATTTCATCCGCCTTCTGACCGAGCTGGGCCTGAGTGGCCGGCCCACGGAAATGAGTTTCAGCGTGCGCGACCCACAGCAGAACATGGAGTACTGCAGTCGGGGCTTGCCGGGAGTTTTCGCGCAACGCCGCAATCTGTTGCGGCCAGCGCACTACCGGATGGTGCGGGATATCTTGCGCTTCAATCGCGAGAGCCTCGAGCTTCTGGAGCACCCGCAGGACATCAGCCTGCAGGATTATGTGCGCGAGCGCGGCTATTCCGACGCCTTCGTTCAGCGCTATCTCCTGCCCATGTGCGCGGCCATCTGGTCAGCGCCGCTGGCCGAGGCCGGGGCTTTTCCGGCCGAGCATTTCGTCCGCTTCTTCAGCAACCACGGATTGCTATCGGTAGGCGGACAACCGCAGTGGTTCACCGTGCCCGGTGGTTCGCAACAATACGTTCAACGCATTGCGGCGGTATTGGGTGAGCGCATTCGCAGCGGGCACGCCGTAACCGGCATTCGCCGTCGCGATACCGGGGTCGAGGTGCGCGTCAACGGTGCCACGGAAACCTTTGATCGCGTGATTCTGGCCTGCCACAGCGACGAAGCGCTGGCCCTGCTGGATGACCCCAGCGAGCACGAGAGCACGATTCTTGGCGGCCTGCCGTATCAGGACAATGATGTCCTGCTGCACACGGACACCCGGGTACTGCCACGGACCCGCCGGGCTTGGGCGTCATGGAACTACAGTATTGACCGCGACCCCGCCAAGGCGGCGACGTTGACTTATCACATGAATCGCCTGCAGGGGCTGGATGCGCCCGTGGAGTTTTGCGTGACCCTGAATCAGCGCGAGGCCATTGACCCCGGGCAGGTTCTTGGCGAGTACGTGTACGCCCATCCGGTATACACCCTGGCCGCCAATCGTCAGCGCGAGCGTCGCGCTGAGATCAACGGCGTCCGCAACACGCATTTCTGTGGGGCCTACTGGTATAACGGCTTCCATGAGGACGGGGTGCGCAGCGCCCTGGATGTGGTGCACCAATTGGGAGTCGACTGGTAATGGCAGGCGGCCATGAGCATCGCAACGCCGTGCTCCGGGGGCACGTCAGTCATGCCCGGCTGACGGCGCCGATACACCGGTTTCGCTATCGCATGGGCATGCTGCGGCTTGATCTGGATGCACTGCCGCAGACCCTGGCGCCGTTCCGGCTCTGGTCCATGGGCGGGCGCAACCTGGGTCAGATCCGGCCGCGGGATTACCTGAATGGCCGTGCCCCCACGCTGGAAGACTGGATTACCTCGCTGCGGGCTGCGCTGGCATCCCGTCTCGGCGAACCCTGTACGGGCCGCATCGAGCTGACAACCCAGCCGCGCAGTTTCGGGACAGGCTTCAACCCCATCAACCTGTACCGCTGCCATCATGCCGATGGTCATTTGCAGGCCGTGGTCGCCGAGGTCAATAACACGCCGTGGGGCGAGAACATTCTCTACGTTCTGCCCGTGGCGGCCGGATGTACTGCCGACATCGATATCGAATTTGCCAAGGCCATGCATGTGTCGCCGTTTCAGCCCATGGACATGCGCTACCGACTGCACTGGCAGCGCGACGGTGATCAGGAGCGGATTGCGCTGGATTGCTGGAAGCAGGACACGCGCGTTTTCGCGGCCCGCCTGCAGCTTCAGGCCGAGCCCCTGTCGCGCTCCGGCCTGGCACGGCTGATGCTGCACAACGCTTTGCTGCCCGGCCGCGTGGTCGGCGGCATTTACTGGGAGGCGCTGAAATTATGGTTTAAGCGCGCCCGTTATTTCCCGCATCCCGGCACCGCGCCGGGGGCATCCCACTCTTCGACGCTGTGAATTTATTGCCATGAGTACGCACATCACGACTTTCGCCGACGGCTTGCATCTCCGCGCCCGTGCAACGGCGGTACAAGGCGCGCTGCGCCGCAGCCTGCTGGCCTCGCTGTCCCATCTGCAAGGGGGCGCGGTGCGCCTGATCGAGGGCGATAACCCCCCTCGCATCGTTGGGACGCCGGTGGCGGGACGCCCGCCCATCACGGTGGAAGTGCATGCACCGCTGTTCTACGAGTACGCCTGTCTCGGCGGCTCGGTCGGCCTCGGCGAGGCCTATGTTCTCGGGTTGTGGACCACGGATGATCTGGTCGGGGTCTCGCGTTTGTTCCTGCGCAATCTGGAGCGGCTGGATGCGCTGGACAATGGCCTGGCGCGCCTGCGCAAGCCGGTCCTGAAGTTCTTCCAGTGGCGCCATCGCAACAGCCGCGATAACAGTCGCGTCAACATTGCTGCGCACTACGATCTGGGCAACGCCTTTTTCAAGGAGTTTCTGGATCACGACATGAACTACTCGTCAGCGATGTATCGGCCGGGGGCTGAGACCCTGGAGGCGGCGCAGGAGCGCAAGCTCGATACGATCTGCCGCAAGCTGGACCTTCAGCCGGGCGAGCATCTGGTCGAGATCGGCACCGGCTGGGGTGCGATGGCGATCCATGCGGCCCGGCATTACGGTGTGAAGGTCACCACCACTACCATTTCCCGCGAGCAGTACGACCTGGCCTGCGCCAAGGTCCAGGCCGCCGGTTTGCAGGATCAGATCACGATCCTGCTCAAGGACTACCGCGAGCTCGATGGCCAGTACGACAAGGCCGTGTCGGTGGAGATGATCGAGGCGGTGGGCGATGCCTTCTACTCGACTTACCTTGGCTCCATCATGCGCCTGCTCAAGCCCGAAGGACAGGTGCTGATTCAGGCGATTACCTGTTCCGATCAGCGTTATGCGGAGTACAGCCGCAGCTCTGATTTCATCCGGCGCTATATCTTCCCCGGCGGTCACCTGCCATCGATTACCCGTTTGCTGGAAGTGGCGACCCGTCATACCGATTTGCGGCTGTTCCACCTCGAGGACTTCTCGCTGGACTACGCGCGCACACTGGCCGACTGGCGCGAGCGCTTCTGGGATCGCGCCACGATGGTGCGGGAGCAGGGCTACAGCGAGGCGTTCATGCGGATGTGGGATTACTACCTCGGTACCTGTGAGGCCGCGTTTGCTGAACATGTGACCGGCGTCGTGCATCTCTTGCTGACCCGTCCGGGGTGCCGGCGTGATGCGGTGACGATATGACCGTTCCGGCCTCGGCTACCCGTCCGGTCGTCCGCGTGGCGCTGGGCATGGCCGTTGCCCTGCTAGCGATGGCTGCCTCCGCGCAGAGTGCGCCGGAGGCCAGATCCGTCGCGATACCGGAGCAACCGACGCGAACCACGGGCTACGCCTACACCCGCGATGGTGAGCAGCTGATCTACACCGAGCAACACACCTTCAGCTACGACGATCAGGGCCGGCTGACAACGCATGCGGTCGACTATGTCTCATCAGCCGGCGATGTGTGGGCCGTCAAGAGTCTTGACTACCGGAAAAACGCCTATGCGCCGGATTTCAAGCTCGAGGATCAACGCAGTACTTACGTTGAAGGCGGCGAACTGCTCGACGACGAGTACCGCCTGTTTCGGGTGCGCGATGACAAGCCCGGCGACAAGACCATCGACATGAATGAGGACACCATCGTCGATGCCGGCTTCGATACGTATGTGCGCGCCAACCTTGATGCGTTGCGGGAAGGGAAGGTCGGGACCATCGAGCTCGCCGTGCCGTCGAGCCTGATCCGGCTCAAGTTTCGGATCAAGCCGCTTGGCGATGAAGAGCTGTTTGGCCTGTCGGCAACCCGGTTTCGGGTTGAGCCGGCATCGCTGCTACGGCTGATTGCCGATGCCATCGATATTACTTATGACCGTGCCAGCGGGCGACTGTTGCGCTACGAAGGACTGACTAATATCCGCGACGCGGAAGGAAAACGTTATGACGCACGAATCGACTTTCCCCCAGACGAATACCGCGTCGAACGCGGAAACGCCGGTGCGTGACAGTCTGATTATCCGGCTGGCGGAAGCCGGCAAGATCCCCGACGCGTTGTTACGCATGGGTATTCGCCACATCTCCCGGCGGCGCTTACGCGATGAGCTGGCCGGCGGGGAGAATGAGGCCGAGCGCCGTATGCGCGGATATCTGCAGGAATGGCAGGCCGGGCCGGTGGCACTGGTGCCGGAGAAGGCCAACGAGCAGCATTACGAGGTGCCGCCGCGATTTTTCGAGCTGACGCTGGGCCGCTATCTCAAGTACAGCTGCGGCCTGTGGGATGCCGGCACCGACACGCTTGACGATGCCGAAGCCACCATGCTCGCGTTGACCTGCGAGCGGGCCGAACTCGCGGACGGGCAGGCGGTACTGGAGCTGGGTTGTGGCTGGGGCTCACTGAGTTTGTGGATGGCGGAGAAATATCCCGCGTCGCGCATTGTTTCGGTGTCAAATTCCACCCCGCAGCGACAATGGATCGAAGCCACGGCGCGCGACCGCGGGCTGGATAACCTGACCGTGATTACTGCCGATATCAACGACTTTCAGATCGACGAGCAGTTTGATCGTGTGGTCTCGGTCGAGATGTTTGAGCATTGCCGCAACCACCAGGAGCTGTTTCGTCGTATTCGTGGCTGGCTTGCTCCGGGTGGCAAGCTATTCACGCACGTGTTTTGTCATCGCACGCTGTTTTATCCCTACGAAGCCAAGGGCGATTCGGACTGGATGGCACGGCACTTCTTTTCCGGCGGCATCATGCCCAGCTTTGATTACTTCATGAAAGCGCAACAAAGCTTGCGGCTTGATTCACGCTGGTGGCTGGACGGTACGCACTACCAGCAGACCAGCGAAGCCTGGCTCGCATTGACTGACAGCCACCGCGATGAGCTGGTGGCTTTGTTTGCTCGGGATGGCCAGGACGGCGCGCTGGTCGTGCAGCGCTGGCGGATGTTCTACATGGCCGTGGCTGAGTTCTTCGGGCTGGATAATGGCCGCCAGTGGGGCGTCGGGCACTATCGCTTCTCCCTGCCAGACGCGGCCTGACCCGTCAGGGTGACGCCGAAAAACGCATGTCGGCGTAGTCCGCAGCAGCCATCGCCCCGGTGTTATCCGTATCCGTCATGATTGCCACGCCATGGATATGGGTGGCATCGATGTCGAAAAACCGACGCAGGTCTTCGCGGATATTGCGTTTTTCCTGACGCCAGACCGCGCCATCGTTCGCGGTGGCGCCTTGCTGCAGTGCGATCATCCTGGCTTTGGCGGTGAAGGGGTTGGGCCAGGATGTTCCGGCGGCTTCGCGATGGGTCCAGACGTAATTCAGTGAGCGTATGGAACCAGGCCACAGGCTGGGTGCATACACCACGTAGACCCGGGCCGCGAAGTCGTCACCACTTTTTGCCTGCTCATTGGCCGGCGCGACGGGTTGCCGCACCCGCCAGCGCCATTCCAGCCAGGGCGTTTCGCGCAAGTCGACTTGACGCTTGAGATAGCGAGCCGACGCGGTGCCCTGGCTGGCAGCAGCGATATGCGTGCCGCCGTCAGGCGCAGTGACCAGGCGGTAGTCCGTTTCGCCGGCAAAGCTGCGCGAATCCCACTCGGAGAACGTGTCCGCTGCCAGCAGGTTGTCCGCGTTCGTCCGCGTGGCGAATCCTGCCAGGCTGACGCTGCAAACGATGAGGGCGGCGGCGGCACGTCGGCGACCGGCGCTAGCGCGCATTGTATACATGGGTTCCTCTGTTGTTTTGACATGTCGTTGACAGTCCGCGGAGCATCCTGACAACCCGCACAGGGCCATCTCGCAACATCACGCCATGCCAATTTCGCATACCGCTCTCGCGACGGACCATCTGCAGGAGCGATATATCCTCGGACTGGCGGGCTTGGCAGCGGACGCGGACCGGCCGGGCATCTTTGCCTACCTGCGCGACGCGCTGGAGGTGCCGCCGGAAGAGATCATCGAGCGGCTCAAGGT
>JBDNBC010000352.1:0-2549 GCA_039768115.1 Oceanococcaceae bacterium | reverse complement strand
GTCGGGCAAGTCCACCATGATGATGGTGATCGCCGGTCTGGAGCGACCGACCGGCGGTTGCGTAACGATTGCCGGGGAAGATTTATCGAAGTTCAACGAGGACGATCTCGCGCGATTTCGCCGTACGCGTGTCGGGATCGTGTTTCAGGCCTTTCACCTGATCCCCACCATGAACGCGCTCGAAAATGTGGCCGTCCCTCTGGAATTCGCAGGCGCCGATGACGCGTTCGAACGCGCGCGGGCCAGCCTCGAGACTGTCGGTCTCGGCCACCGGCTCGACCATTATCCCTCGCAACTTTCTGGTGGCGAACAACAGCGTGTGGCATTGGCCCGCGCCTTTGCGCCCGGACCTGACTTGCTGCTGGCCGACGAGCCGACAGGCAACCTTGATGGAGAAACCGGCACAACAATTATTGAAACCCTGTTCGATTTGTCAGATCAGCGCGGCACGACCCTGCTCTTGATCACCCATGATCCGGCGATCGCGGCACGTTGCGACCGCACCGTTCATTTGCGCGACGGACTGATCGTCAAAGCCGAAGCCGCCTCGTGACGCATACCGATATTTCCTGGCCGCTGGCGGCACGACTGGCACGGCGGGAGCTGCGCGGCGGTGCGCAGGGCTTCCGCATTTTCGTGGCCTGTCTGGCGCTCGGTGTCGCTGCCATCGCCGCGGTTGGCTCGACCCGCGCCATGCTGGAAGACAGTATTAGCTCCGACGCCCGGGAAATTCTCGGCGGCGACCTTCTGGTTGATATCGTTCACCGTCCCGCCTCTCCCGAAGAGCGCGCTGCAATGGATTCGGCGGGCATCGTAGCCGCCAGCGCCGAGATGCGGGCGATGGCACGGGCGGAAAACGAACAGGCGGCACGCACGCTCGTTGAGCTGAAAACCGTTGAGGGGACCTATCCGCTTTACGGCACACTTGAAACCAATCCCCCGCTGCCGCGCGATACGCTCCTCGCCCAACGGGACGGTATCTGGGGTGTGGCGGCGGCACCCGAACTGCTGTCAAAACTCGGCGTTGATATTGGAGACAAACTGCGAATCGGCGAAACCCGTTTCGAAATTCGCGCAGCCATCACCCACGAACCTGACCGCATTGGCGGGTCGGGAATATTTTCTCTGGGCCCCCGCGCGATGATCTCGGCCGCCGCCTTACCAGATACGGCGCTCGTCCAGCCAGGCAGCCTGATTCACTACAATTATCGCCTCCGCCTGCCAGAAAACCTACTTTCTGCGGGTGTCATCGAAACACTGAATGAGACTTTCCCGGACGCCGGGTGGCGCATTCGAACCCTGGATGAATCCTCGCCACGCCTGACCCGTCTGATCAGTCGCATGACGATGTTCCTGTCTTTTGTGGGTCTCACGGCGCTGCTGGTCGGCGGGGTCGGGGTCGCCAATGCTGTCCGCGCCTGGCTGGATGGAAAAATTTCGACCATCGCAACGCTAAAATGCATCGGCGCACCGCGCGCATTGGTCTTTCGGATCTATCTGCTGCAGGTGCTCTCACTGGCGACGATCGGAATTCTCGCCGGCCTCGTCTTGGGGGCCGCACTGCCAATGGTCGCTTCAGACCTGCTGGCTCAGGTCGTTCCCATCCGCATCTCATCAGGATTGTTCCTCGAACCCCTGATCGTGGCAGCCGTCTTCGGACTGCTGACCGCCCTGACTTTTTCGGTCTGGGCCATCGCACGCGCTGGCGATATTCCTGCGGGAAGTCTCTTCCGTTCGCTTGTGTCACCAACCAAAGGATGGCCACGCGCGCCCTATATTACGCTCACAGTTCTGCTCGGCGGCGCGCTGGCCGCATTGGCAATTGCCACGGCGTCCGACGCCTATTTCGCGATCTGGTTCGTGATCGGATCGCTGGCCGCCATGACCACCTTCCGACTGGCGGCAGCCGGGATTAGAAAGGGTGCTGCACGACTGAAAGACATTCGCCGGCCGGCTTTGCGGCTGGCCGTCGCTGGCCTGCACCGCCCCGGCGCCCCGACGGCGTCAGTGGTGCTTTCTCTCGGCCTTGGCCTGTCGATGCTGGTGACAGTGGCCACAATCGAAGGAAACCTTTCACGCCAGATCGCAGAGGAATTGCCCGCCGACGCACCCGCATTCTTCTTTGTGGACATTCAGCCCGACCAGATCGACCCCTTCCGGGATCTTGTCGCCGGGGTACCCGGTTTTGATCACAGCGAACAGGTCCCGATGCTGCGCGGGCGCATCACGGCCATTGATGGCGTCGCTGCGTCGGAAGCAGAAGTGGCGCCGGATGCCCGCTGGGTGTTGCGCGGAGATCGCGGCATCACATGGGCCCGTGAAGCGCCGTCACACAATGAAATTGTCAGCGGTGAATGGTGGGCCGCCGACTACACCGGAGATATGTTGGTCAGCCTCGACCATCGGATTGCGGGGGGACTGGGGCTGGAGATCGGCGACACGATCACCGTGAACATACTCGGACGTGAATTCACCGCCACTGTCGCCAACACCCGACAGATCAACTGGCAGCGATTGGCAATCAATTTCGTGATGGTCTTCTCACCCGG
>JBDNBC010000351.1:0-7127 GCA_039768115.1 Oceanococcaceae bacterium | reverse complement strand
GCCTGATTGATCAGGTCGTGGCCTTCGGGGCCCGGTCCTTCTCGGTAGTCGACGGGGATGCCGTCGTGTATGACAGCGGCGACGATTTCGAGCGCATCACCGCGCACCTCGCGACTGTCGCGATGACCGGCCTGGTGTTCAACGCCAGCAATACCAACAACAACGCCGAAAACCGCAGTGACAACAAAGGTCCGGAGCCCGAGACCGTCATCGTCGGCGAGGTGGATGGTGTGCCTTATGCCTTCATCGGCCTGGAGCGGGTCGGCGGCATCATGGTGTACGACGTGCGCAATCCGCGCCTGCCCCGGTTCGTCAACTACGTGAACAATCGCGATTTCACCCGGGATCCGGAGACGGAAACGGCACTGTCCGGTGACCTTGGCCCTGAAGGGCTGTTGTTCATCCCTGCGGCGATCAGCCCCAATGGCCAGGATTTGTTGGTGGTCGGCAATGAAGTGTCGGGCTCGACGACAATCTACGGCGTGGAGCTCTAAACCAACCCATCGGACCGGTAGAACATGCCGGGCCGGAAATGCGAAAACCCCCGCCGCCTTGGTGCGTGCGGGGGTTTTCTGTTTTTGGGGCAGGGCGTGAGGCCCCGATTAGAAGCCGCTGGCAAAGCCCAAGGCAAAGCCCAGCCCGAAACTGAAGGCCTCGCCGCTCTGGTCACAGGCGGCGGTCAGCGCCGCAAGCTCATCCGGGCTGAACATTTGTTGTTGGCCGTCAACGAAGACTTCGGTACTGCCGTCGCTGTTGAATTGCACCTCGGCGCGATTGCCACCGGTGGTCACGGCGATCCGTCCCCCCAGTGCGCCGTCTTCCGCAACGGTTAGCGGTTGCAGCGTGTCAAAAATGGACGTGTCACTGTTGCACTCGGCGGGCAAGGTCGGGGAGCTGAACCCCAATTCCCCGCTAATCGACAGCTCCAGCAGGTTACCGACAACACGTGTCGAGAACGCAAAGGGAGCGTTCGGCGTGCCCAGGATGCTGGTGAACTCGGTCGAGCCGGTAAAGGAAGGGTCATTGCTTGACACCCGTCCGGACAGGGTCAGGATCTGCGCGAGATCAACCTGGTTGCCATCCTCAGCGAAACGCGAGTGCAGCACGCCGCGCAGGACCGTGTCGGTTTCCAGAAACTGGTCTCCCTCCTCGACACGCGTGAGCGAAGAAAAGCCACCCGTCGCGTCGCCGAAGCCGACAAAGGCGATGCTCTCATCGCCGTTGGCCGGTGCGCCAGTACGCAGCAGCCCGTCGCCAGTGGTCAACACACCGGACTCATCCTCGGGCTCGATGGTGCAGCTCTGGAATTCGACGCCAAAGACATCGAAGGCGGCCGTTGTGTATGGCGAGCCGACGTCTTCGCGGGTTCCATCATCGGCGAGCGTGATCTGTCCGCCGCCATTACACGCTTGCGAGAACTTGGCCCGGGCCGCCCGATTGGTTGTGCCGCCGGAGTCGAAGTTTCCGCCGACCTTCTGCACGAGGCTGAGCAGCACGGCGCTACTGGCCACGGCCTTCTCGGTCGCGCTTGCGGTAGCCGGAGGCGGCGTCGGCGTGGGAGTTGTCGGGGTTGGCGTGGGAGACAGTGGTGTTGACGCGTCGCCGCTACCACCGCCTCCGCATGCTGTCAGTGTCAGGCCGGCCAGCAGCCCGAGTACGGGCCAGCTACGGTTCAGAAAATCGGGATGATTTGTGTTCATGGTCCTCTCCTGTAGTCATCCGGCTTCGAGCACGAAGCCGCAGCCAGAGTATGGGGTCGTGACCGCGCCCGCCGTGACGTGCATCACACACGCGAACGATGGTTTGATCCGGCGGCGGACAACCGTTGCCGGCCAATGCGACAATTCGCGGCCATTACTGCTGACCGACCGCGACCGCCATGGTCTTGATGCTCGACAACTACGACAGCTTTACCTACAACCTGGTCCAGTACCTGCTGGAGCTGGGCTGTGAGGTCACGACCTGGCGTAACGACGAACGGTCACTGGACGACATCGCGGCGCTGCAGCCGCAACACATCATCATTTCGCCGGGGCCATGCACACCCAATGAGGCAGGCATTTCGCTCGCCGTGCTGGAGCGTTTTGCCGGTGTTATCCCGATCTTTGGTGTGTGTCTGGGGCATCAGGCCATCGGCCAGTTTTTCGGCGGGCGTGTGGTGCGGGCGGTGAGCGTGATGCATGGCAAGACCTCACCCATTTTCCATGCCGGAGTCGGTGTGTTTCGGGACCTGCCGAACCCGATCATCCAGACGCGCTACCACTCGCTGATCGTGGACCGCGCCAGCGTTCCGGACAGCCTCGAGATTACGGCCTGGACGCAGAATGACGCCGGGGAGCCTGACGAAATCATGGGTTTACGGCATCGCACGCTGGCAGTAGAGGGGGTGCAATTTCACCCGGAATCGATTCTGAGCGAACACGGGCACCGTATGCTGGCCCGCTTTCTGGAGACGCACGCATGACGTTGCATTCGGCCCTCGAGGCCCTGATTGCCGGGCGCGACCTCGACGCCGACACCATGACGACCGTGATGACGGAGATTATGACCGGGGCGGCGACGCCGGCGCAGGTGGCCGGGTTCCTGGTGGCGCTGCGCATCAAGGGCGAGACCGTGGTCGAGATCACCGCGGCGGCGCAGGTGATGCGCGCCCAGTCATTAAGGGTCGATGTGCCCGAGGATTTGCGCGACCAGTTGGTGGACACCTGCGGCACGGGCGGTGACGGCGCGGGTTTATTCAATTTGTCCACCGCGTCGGCTCTGTTGCTTGCGGCGCTGGGTGTGCCGGTGGCCAAGCATGGCAACCGCAGTGTGTCCAGCAAAAGTGGCAGCGCAGATGTGCTTACCGCGGCCGGCCTGTCCCTGGAAAATCCGCCGGAGGCGGCCGCTGCGCAGCTACACACACAGCGGTTCAGTTTCCTTTTCGCGCCGATGTATCACCCGGCCATGAAGCACGCCATCGGCCCGCGCCGGGAGCTGAAAACCCGCACCGTGTTCAACCTGCTCGGCCCGCTGACCAACCCGGCGGGCGCGCGGCGGCAGGTGCTGGGCGTGTTTTCCAGTGCCTGGCTGGAGCCGATGGCCGCGGTGCTTCAGGCGCTGGGTAGCCGGCATGTGCTGGTGGTGCATGGCGAGGATGGCGTGGATGAGCTCAGCCTGACCGCGCCGACCCGCGTCTGTGAGTTGCGCGACGATCAGCTTCGGTCGTACACCGTCACGCCGGAAGACTTCGGCTTGACGCGCTGTGAACCGTCCGCCCTGCGCGTGGAGTCGGCCGAGCAGAGTCTGGCCTGCATTCGCGAAGCCTTTGGCGGCGTGGCCGGTCCGGTGGCGGATGCGCTGTCGCTCAATGCCGGCGCCGGTCTGTATGTGGCGGGTCGTGCCACGGATCTGGCGCAGGGCGTGGCCCAGGCGCGTGATGCGCTTCGTAGTGGTATCGCACTGACGTACCTCGATGCGCTACGCACAGGCACTCCGGTGCCGGGAGCGGGCGCGTGAGCGACATTCTCGAGCGTATTCTCGAGCGCAAGCGTGACGAGGTGCGTGCGGGCAAGCGTGCGCACAGTCACAAGGACCTGGAAGAACTGTGCGGGCTTGCGGCACCGCCGCGCGGCTTCGCCAAGGCCTTGCGAGCGCGCATTGATAACGGGTCGGCGGCGGTCATTGCCGAGCTGAAAAAGGCCTCGCCGTCGAAGGGGCTCATTCGCGAGGACTTTGATGCGGTGCGGCTGGCGGAGTCCTACGCGGCGGGTGGCGCGAGCTGCCTTTCCGTGCTGACCGATGAGCAGTTCTTTCAGGGGTCGGCGGATTATCTGCTGGCCGCGCATCGCGCCGTGTCCCTGCCGATTCTGCGCAAGGACTTCATGATCGACCCCTGGCAGATGGTGCAGGCCCGCTCGTGGAGCGCGGACGCCGTACTGCTGATCGTGGCTGCGTTGTCCGATGCGCAGATGCAGGAGCTGTATGCCGCCGCGCGAGAGAGCCATCTGGATGTGCTGATCGAGGTGCACGACGCGCACGAGCTGGAGCGGGCGCTGGACTTGCCCGGAGGCGTGCTCGGTATCAACAACCGCAATCTGCGTACGTTCGATACCCGGCTGGAAACCACGCTGGAATTACGCGACGCGGTGCCGGCGGAACGCGTGCTGGTCACCGAGTCGGGCATTACCTCCGGGGGGGACGTGCGGCGGATGCGGGAGGCCGGCGTGCATGCCTTCCTGATTGGCGAGCACCTGATGCGCGCGGCCGACCCGGGTGCCGAGCTGGCCCGCTGGCTGGCGGCCTAGGACTGATGCAGCACGGTCAGACGGCGTCCCTGGCAGCGAATCATGCCCTCATCTTCGAGGGTCTTGAGCACGCGGCCTGCGACCTCGCGCGAGCACGCAGCCATGCGCGAAAGCTCCTGCCGGGTGAGGACATATTCGCGGCCGTCGATGACATCGACGGCGCCGTCACCATCGGCCAGGTCAAGCAGGATGCGCGCAATGCGTCCGGTGACATCCAGATAGCCGAGGCTGAACATTCGTCGGTTGCTGACCCGCAGGCGTTCGGCCAGCTGGCCGGCAATGCGGAAAACCAGTTCGGGTTGTTCGCTGGCGAGACGTTTGACGCCCCCGTAATCCATGCGCGCGACCCAGCCGTCGCTGCGCGCGCGGACCGCCGCGGAGCGCATGCTCTGGTCCGGGAACAGGCCCATTTCGCCGCAGAATTCCCCCGGACCAAGCCATGCGAGTACCATCTCGCGCCCTTCCTCGTCGACGGTGCTGACAGTCAATGTGCCTTCGAGGACGAGAAGCAGGTTTTGCGAAGCGTCGCCTTCATGAATCAGCGTCGCGCCGGCCTTTATTGGCACGCGCTGGGCGCGGAGGATGAAGGCTTGAAATGTGGGGTTGGCGCGAAAGTCGTCGGTGCCCATCCAAGAATCTCCGTTGCTGCGGGAGTATAGGCAGGAATGCAGACAGAAATTCAATGGCAGGGGGGTATGGCGTTCGATGTCCATACCGCCAGTGGGCACACGGTGCGAATCGACGGACCTCCCGATCTGGGCGGCGAGAACAGCGGCCCGCGGCCGATGGAAATGCTGCTGGCGTCGCTGGGTAGCTGCAGCGCCGTGGATGTGGTGTACATCCTGCGGCGGTCGCGTGCCGATGTGCAGGATTGCAAGGTGACGGTATCGGGAACCCGGGCTGAAACCGACCCCAAGGTGTTTACCGACATTCACATGGAATTTGTCCTCAGTGGCGCGGCCTTGAGTCCGAAGCTCGTGGAGCGTGCCGTCAATCTGAGTGCGGACAAGTACTGTTCCGTGGCGCGCATGCTCGAAGCGCACTGCAACCTGACCCACAGCTGGCGCATCGCCGATGTGGCTGCCGCTCCTGACGACGCTGGAGGCTGAGTATGTCCAAGCACATGAATCCCAAGCTGAAGCTGCACGGCTTCAACAACCTGACCAAATCGCTGTCGTTCAACATTTACGACATCTGCTACACCACCACCGAAGCCGCGCAGAAGGATTACATCGAGTACATCGATGAGGCCTACAACGCCGAGCGCCTGACCAACATCCTTACCGAGGTGTCGAAGATCATCGGCGCGAACATCCTCAACATCGCGCACCAGGATTACGACCCGCAAGGCGCATCGGTGACGATGCTGATCTGCGAAGAGCCGATGAAAGAGGAGGACGGGCCGCATAAGGAATCCGTGGTCGGTCACCTGGACAAGTCGCACATCACCGTGCACACCTATCCCGAATCGCATCCGCACAAGGGCATTTCGACCTTCCGGGCGGACATCGACGTCTCGACCTGCGGGCTGATCTCCCCGCTACGCGCGCTGAACTACCTGATTCACAGCTTTGAGTCCGACATCGTGATCATGGACTACCGGGTGCGCGGCTTTACCCGCAATGTGCGTGGCCACAAGCTGTTTATCGACCACAAGATCACGTCGATTCAGGACTTTCTTGACCGCGACATCATGAATGCCTACGACATGGTCGACGTGAACGTGTACCAGGAAAACATCTTCCACACGAAGATGCGCCTGCGTGACCTTGACCTGCCGACCTATCTTTTCGGCAATGCCGGGGAAGAGATATCGGTCAAGGAACAACGAGTGATCCGCAAGCGGGTCGAGCACGAGATCATGGAAATGTTCTACGGCCGCAACATGCCGGGCTAGGGCTGCCGCCTAATGGGCCGTCAGCGGGCCGAGCAGCGGGAGCGTCAGCGCCAGTAACACGCCGGTCAGGCTCATCCCCAGTGCCGCCCACGCCCCGCATCGCGGGCTGATCTCGAAGGCCCGGGCGGTGCCCACGGCATGGGCTGACACGCCGAGTGCCAGGCCCACCGCGGCATCATCGGTCACGCCGACTCGACGCAGCAGGCCAGGGCCCAGGATGCCGCCGACGATGCCGGTCAGCATGACGGTGATGGCAGCCAGCGCTGGGATGCCGCCGAGGCTGGCCGCAATCTCAATCGCAATGGCCGTGGTCGCGGCCTTGGGGAGCAGCGACCCGGCCAGTGTCGGATCACCGCCGGCGAGTTGGGCCACCAGCAGCCAGACCGCGCCGGCCGTCACCACCGATGTAGCGCCGCAAATGGCCACAATGCGCAGGGACTGTTGTCGCATCGGCCGGCTGTGTTCGTACAGCGGCACGGCGAGCGCGACGATGACCGGTCCGAGCAAGCTCATCAGCAGGGCGCTATTGGCGGCGTAGGCGCTGTACGACCGCCCGAGCAGACTCAGCGCCAGGATCACCAGCACCAGGCCCACCCACACCGGCAGCAACAGCGGATGGCCGCCGCTGCGTGTGTATAAC
This sequence comes from Oceanococcaceae bacterium, assembly GCA_039768115.1. GTDB lineage: Bacteria > Pseudomonadota > Gammaproteobacteria > Nevskiales > Oceanococcaceae > MS8. The sequence goes on along the minus strand of JBDNBC010000351.1, from coordinate 304 downwards.
CAAAGCCCCAGCTGGTAGGTCAGGAGCGTCAGCAGCAGGTCGAAACTGGCGCTGGCATCGAGCAGGGCATTGATGTCGGGGAGACTCATGCGCCCGGTCCGGAGCGGTCGCCGGTATGGCGGTTGATCAGCGCTTGCGCCAACCGTCCGCAGACGATCAGCGACAGCAGCGTCGTCAGCACGATGACGCCCACCAGGAGCAGTGCATGCTGGTACAGCAGGGCGGTATGCGCCATGACGCCGGCGCTGACCGGAATCAGAATCAGCGGCAGATACTGCAGCAGTGTTTGCGCGGTGGTTGACAG
>JBDNBC010000350.1:0-2906 GCA_039768115.1 Oceanococcaceae bacterium | reverse complement strand
GGTAAAGACCAGTGCGGTCTCGCCCTTGCCCGTGGTCGCGCGCAGGTCGTGCAGCGCCTGCACGCAGCGCTGACGAAACAACGGCCATGACTCCGTGTAGTCGGCATCGTGCTTGCCGTCCATCCAGCGCTCGATGGCCTGCGCAAACATGTCCTGAAAGGCCCGTCGCGGGTTCAGGGTGCGAGCCATGTCCGCCATCATCACGGTCCGGCTCCTGTAGGCCGGGCGAAAGCGATGGATGACCTGCTCGTGGTCGTACTCGTTCCACGGGGCATGCTCGTCGCGCGGCGGCAAGATCCCGAGGCCGCTGAGGCAGCCATCAGCGGTTTGCCGATGGCGCACCATGCTGCCAGTCTGCACCCGGTCCACGCGCAGCAATCGGGACCGCAGCGCCCGGCCCAGCACCACCGCCTGCTGCTCGCCGGTGGGGGAGAGCTTGTCGTAATTGGCGGCGCCGAAGCTGGCCTGGCCGTGGCGGATCAACAGGATCTGCGCCATCAGATGCCGCTCCGGCGAATAATGCGTTTCGACCGATGCACCAGAAAATGCACCATTAGCCAGAAGTTCTTGAAGGCCGGGTTGTCGGTCTGCTTGTGGTGATAGCGGTAGTAGATCTGCTGCAGAATGACGGCCAGCCGGAACAGGCCGTAGACCTCGTAGATGGGCCAGGCCTTGAGGTCCCGCCCGGTGCGCTCGCAATAGGCGGCGACCATCGCATCGCGGTCATACATGCCGGGCAGCTGGCTCGGCTGGCGGCTCATGTTGCGCAGGAAGCGGCCGTCGTCGCCCTGAATCCAGTAGGCCATCGTGGTGCCCAGATCCATCATCGGGCAGCCGACCGTGGCCAGTTCCCAGTCGAGCACGCCGATCAGCCGGGTGGGGTCATCGGCACTGAGCACGACGTTGTCCAGCCGATAGTCGTTGTGAATGACACAGGCGCCCGCGTCCTCGGGGATGTGCGCGGACAGCCAGCGCATCACCCCGCGCGCGCGCGGCACGTTCCAGGTCCGGGCCTTGGCGTAGCGGGCGTTCCAGCCCTCGATCTGCCGCCGCGCGTAGCCCGCGCCCTTGTACATCGCGTCCAGGCCGATGGCCTGGTAATCCACCGCATGCAGTGCGACAAGGGTGTCGAGGAAGTTGTCGTTGAGCTGCCGGGCCTGCGCCGTCGATAATTCCACACCTCGGGGCATGTGCCGCCGCGGGATGATGCCGCGCAGCCGATCCATCACATAAAACTCAGCGCCGATGATGCTGTCGTCGGTGCAGTGCAGGTGCTGCGGCGCGATGTGGGGGAACACCGGGGCCAGCGCGGTCTGCAGGCGGTACTCGCGGCCCATGTCGTGGGCGCCGCGGGCCTTGGTGCCGGCCGGGGGGCGACGCAGGATCAGGTCATGCGAGGCATAGGCCAGCCGGTAAGTCCAGTTTGACGCGCCGCCGGAATACTGTGTGACGTCGGGCGAGCCGGTCAAATTCGGGATGTGCTGCTTGAGGTAGTCATCCAGGGTGTCCACCGGCAGCTCTTCGCCTTTGCGCACGGCGCCGCCGCGATCAATCACCGGCGAGGATTCGGGAGGGTTGCTCATGCCTAAACGTTCTCTCAGCTTATCCGGGGGGTGCGCCAGGCCTTGACCATGCCCGCGGTTTGCTTGCGCATCAGGTGGCGATAAACGGTACTCGGAAACAGGCGCTTGGCGCGGTGAATCAGGCGCCCGTCAGGGTGCGACAGGATCAGCACGTCACCGCGCAGCATGCCGGCGAAGGCCGCCTCGGCAACATCCGCCGCGGTGATGCGTGCCTTGTCGAAAATGCGGTTGATCATCACCCGCATGCCCGGGGCATCCTCAGGCAGGGACTCTGCGAGGTTGGTCTTGAAGAAACCCGGGCAGAGGGCATGCACGGCAATACACTGATCATCCAGTTCGAACATCAGGGTTTCCGAATAGGCGACCACGGCCGCTTTGACGGCGTTGTACGAGCCCATCATCGGCGGGTGGATCAGCCCGGCCATCGAGGCCACGTTGATGATGGCACCGCGGCTCTCGCGCAACAGCGGCAGGGCGGCCTGACACCCGCGCACAATCCCCAGCAGGTTGATATCGATGACGCGCTGCCACTGCGCCAGAGTCTCGTTTTCGAGCGGGCCGCCAGAAGCAATGCCCGCGTTGTTGACCAGCACATCCAGGCCTTGCCACTGCTGTTGTAGCGAGGCCATGGCGGCGGCCCAGTCGTTGTCCTGGGTCACGTCGAGGTTCAGTGCCAGATGGCCTTCACCCAGACTGCCGATGGCCGCGGCCAGACGCTCCGCGTGGACGTCGGCAATGGCCACCCGCGCGCCCTCCTGCACGGCCCGCTGGGCCATGGCCAGGCCCAGGCCAGAGGCGCCGCCGGTGATCAGGATGCGCTTGCCACTGAGGTCGCTCATGCGCCGGCCGCCTTGAGCATCTGGCTGTATTTCGCCAGCTCAAGCTTGGCCACCAGCCCGCGGTGCACCGCATCCGGGCCATCGGCCAGTCGCAAGGTGCGGGCGTTGGCGTACATGGCCGCCAGCGGTGTGTCCCGCGACACGCCCGCGCCGCCGTGCATCTGAATGGCCTCGTCGATGACCTGCTGCAACACATTCGGTACCACCACCTTGATGGCGGAGACCTCCTTGATCGCCCCCATGCCGCCGAACTTGTCGATTTTCCAGGCCGCGTGCAGGGTCAGCAGGCGGGCCTGATCGATGGCCATACGCAGATCCGCTACCCGCTCGCGGTTGCCGCCGAGATTGATCAGCGGCTTGCCAAAAGCGACCCGCGTGCAGGCCCGTTCCAGCATCCATTCCATCGCCACTTCGGCGGCGCCCAGCGCTCGCATGCAGTGGTGGATGCGGCCCGGGCCGAGTCGGCCCTGAGCAATCTCGAAGC
>JBDNBC010000349.1:0-2661 GCA_039768115.1 Oceanococcaceae bacterium | reverse complement strand
TTGATCAGCAAGGAATGGGGCGGCCTCGGCTTTTCGGCCTACGCACAAAGCTGTGTGGTGACGAAAATCGCGACCCGTTCGATCGTGGGTGCCGTCACCGTCATGGTGCCGAACTCGCTCGGCCCGGGCGAGCTGCTCATGCATTACGGCACCGACGCCCAGAAGAAGGAATATCTGCCCAAGCTGGCCGACGGCTCGCTGATTCCGGCCTTCGGCCTGACCGGTCCGGAAGCCGGCTCGGACGCCGGCGCCATCCCCGACACCGCGGTGGTCTGCAAAGGCACCTACCAGGGTGAAGAGATCATCGGCCTCAAGCTGAACTTCTCCAAGCGCTGGATCACGCTCGCGCCCATCTCCGATGTGGTGGGTCTGGCGGTCAAACTCTATGACCCGGACGGACTGCTGGGCGATGCGTCCAAAGTCGAGTACGGCATTACCTGCGTGTTGCTGCCGTCCACCTATCCCGGCATCGAAATCGGCCGCCGGCACCGTCCCGCGGAAACGCCGTTCATGAACGGCCCGATCAACGGCAAGGACGTGTTCGTGCCGCTGGACTTCATCATCGGCGGCAAAGACAAGGCCGGCGGCGGCTGGCGGATGCTGGTCGAGTGCCTGTCAGCGGGTCGCGGCATTTCGCTGCCGGCGCTGTCGGCAGCGGCCGGACAGATGGCCTACCGCATGACCGGCGCCTTCGGCCGCATCCGGCGCCAGTTCAAGACCGCCATCGGGTCGTTTGAAGGCGTGCAGGAAGCCTCCGCCCGCATTGGCGGCTACACCTACAAGCTGGAAGCGATGCGCCAGCTCACCGCTTCGGCAGTGGATGTGTGCTCGCCGTCGGTGGTGACCGCCATGGCGAAGTACCACATGACACAAATGATGCGCACGATCATGACCGACGCCATGGACATCCACGGCGGCCGGGGCGTGATGGACGGTCCACGTAATTATCTGGGCGCGGGCTTCCGCTCGATCCCGATTGCGATCACCGTGGAAGGCGCGAACATCCTCACCCGCAATCTGATGATTTTTGGTCAGGGTGCCATCCGTTGCCATCCCTACGTGTTCCCGGAAATGGAAGCCGCGCGTGAGGACAACCTGGTCGAATTCGACCGCCTGCTCTGGAGCCACGTGGGCTTTTCGGTCAACCGCGGCATGCGCGCCTTCGTGCTGGGCCTGACCGGCGGACGCCTGGCCTCGAGCCCGGTCGATGACCGCACCGCGCCGTACTTCCGCCAGCTCGAACGCATGAGCTCGGCCCTGGCCTTCACCTCGGATGTGACGATGGGTGTGCTCGGCGGCGAGCTCAAGCGCAAGGAGCGTCTGTCGGCACGGCTGGGTGATGTGCTCAGCCAGCTGTACATGGCTTCCGCCACGCTGAAGTATTTCCACGACAACGGTGCCCGCGACGAAGACTGGCCCTACGCCCAGTGGGTGCTCGACGATGCCCTGTTCGAAATCAACAAGGCCTTCGACGAGTTCTATGCCAACTTCCCGATCAAGCCGATTGCTGCGCTGCTGCGCTTCGTGGCGTTCCCGCGCGGTCGTTCCTACCAGGCCGTCGGCGACGAGCTGGGCTTCGCAGTAGCCGACCACCTGATGCAGCCGAGCGCGCTGCGCGACCGCCTGACCTCACTGTGTCACCTCAGCACCGACCCGAACGATGCGATCGGACGGATGGAGAACACCTTCAACCATCTGGTGAAGGTGGAACCGCTCTATCTGAAGTTCGCCAAGGCCGTGGCCAAGGGTGCGGCACCGATGAAGTTCACAGTGGAAGAGCAGCTGGAAGCCTGTGTCGAGCAGGGCCTGCTGACCCGCGACGAAGCCGATCAGGTAGCGGAATACGATGCGCTGCGCCGCGACGCCATCCTCACCGATGCTTTCGACAAGCAGTGGCAAGAGGTCACGCCGGCATGGACGCCCGAGATGGCCGACGACGCCCCGACGGACACCCGCGCGGCGGCCTGATCATTCTCACATCTTGAGAACAAGCCCTCGCTTCGGCGGGGGCTTTTTTATGCGGAATCCTCGATCTGATGCGAGGCCAGCGCCCCGAGCATGATCATGCGCAGCATGCGGATGGTTTCCTCGGCCAGATACTGGCGCTCGACGGCGTCCATATCCAGCGCCCGTGTCCCCATCGCGAACACCAGCCGCGTCAGCGCCCGCGCCGTCAGCTCCGGCCACAATAAATGGCCGCCTTCGGCAGCGACCAGGGCTTTCAGGTCAACGACCAGCTCATCCTCGAAGCCGCACAGTTGCTCTTCCACGGCATGACGGAAGGCCGGTGAGCCCACGTGACCTTCGCGCAACAGCAGATGCAGGTATTTGTCTTCGGCGTCCAACTGCTCGAGAAAAGCCTCGACCGACCCGCGAATGACGCTCCGTTGATGTCCGACGCGCTGCCGCGCCGAACCGATGATCTGCCGTAGCGACTCGCCCGCGCATTCAATCAGCGCCACGGCGAGGGCATCCACAGAGGGAAAGTGACGATAAAAACTGTTGGGCGCGATTCCGGCCTCACGGGCGATCTCGCGCAGCGACAGGGTGGCAATGCTGCGATCCGGGCCAATCAGCGTGATTGCCGCCTGCAGCAATAGTTCGCGGTCAATCTCCGGACGTCGGCCGGGCCCGCGCACGCGCGCCGCCGGGTCTGGCGAG
>JBDNBC010000348.1:0-3026 GCA_039768115.1 Oceanococcaceae bacterium | reverse complement strand
GGGCCCTGACGCAATGCGCGCCGGGTCAGCGACTGCACATGGCCGGGCCGACCGGGGATTTCGTGCTACCAGAGACCCTCCCCGCGCGGTACGTATTTCTGGCCGCGGGTTCCGGCATCACACCGGTTATCCACCTGCTGGACACCGTGCTGAAGCGCCAGCCGGACGCACGCGTGCATCTGTTTTACGGCAGTCGTACGGAAGCCGGCATTCTGTTCCGAGAACGTCTGCAGGCACGGGAACAGGCCCACCCCGGACTGACCGTGCATCACGTGCTGTCGCAACCCGACGCGAGCTGGTCCGGCCTGCGTGGCCGCCTTCGTGCCGACCTGCTGAACGACGTCCCGGAGCTGAGCGACAGCGAATGCTACATCTGCGGCCCCGGCGATTGCATCGCGCAGCTCGATGCCGCCCTGCGCGACCGCAGCGTTCCCGCCAGCCGCATCCACAGCGAGCACTACACCGCCGGCGTGCATGCCGTCGCCGCCCATCCAACCGAACCGCATCCCGTGCGCTTTGCGCAATCCGGCAAGGACATCACAGTGCGACCGGGCGAAAGCATCCTCGAGGCCGGTTTGCGCTCCGGGCTGGACTTGCCCTTCTCTTGCACCATGGGAGGCTGCGGCCACTGCAAACTGTCGCTGAGCAGCGGCACGCTGATCATGGATGAGCCCAACTGCCTGGACCCGCGTGAACGCGACGATGGCGCCTTCCTCGCCTGTTGCGCCTACCCCACCAGCCGCATGGAAGTGCAGGCCTGATGCTTGACGCCAGGCAACACACGGCCGAGCACTCCCTGCGTATGGCCGATCTGGTCGAGCGCACCGGCGTGTCGGCGCAAACCATCCGCTACTACGTGAACCAGGGCTTGCTGCCACAACCGCGCAAGAGCGCGCGCAACATGGCCTGGTACAGCGAGACGCATGTCGAGCAGATCCGCCTGATTCGCGCACTGCAGAAAGAGCATTTCCTGCCGCTGGTGGCCATCCGGGCAGCCCTGCATGAATCAGACGACTACCCGCTCACACGCCATCAACGGCAGCTCATCGGTGAGGCGCGCCAGCGCATCCTGAATCGCCGCAAGCCTTCGCCGGCAGCCGCGCTCGGCGTCGTTGCGCGCGAGCTGGGCATCAGTGCCGATGATCTCGCCGAGCTGCGCCAGCAGCATCTGCTCAGCGGCGCCACCGACGACGCCGAGAGTGACATCGCCATCCTGCGCATTTGGGCCGTGTTCCAGCGCAACGGGCTGGACGCCCGCAGTGGCTTTCGGCCGCGTGATCTCGCGGCGATACACGATGTCATCGACCTGCTCTTTGATCGTGAAATGCGCATCTTTTCCGCGCATCTGGGCGACCTCCCGGTCGAGCGCGTCGATACGGTGCTCAGCGAGGCGGTCCCGGCCATCAGTGACCTGATCGGCATACTCAACGAACGACGCATTGCGCGCTATGCCGCGCGCTTTCCCGACGACCCCACGGAGGAATGACATGAACCCACGCACCGGCCTTCTCGATCGCATGCTCGACGGCATGCCCATGAAAATGCAGGACAAAGTCACCCAGACCATGGAGCACATGGCGCTGGTGGCCGAAATGCATGACCCCAAAATTGCCACCTCGATGGCGCCCTCCGTCTACCGCGGCCTGTGGCAGAAGCGGCACAAGAAGGAGCCGCATGTCGCCATGCACTCCGGCCACGCCGTGCACTTTGATCTGGACTACGGCAGCGACTTTCCCGAAATGTATGACCTCTACCGGCGCGCCGTAGCCAACCAATGGGATGGCGAGTGGCAGCTCGACTGGGATACCGATGTCGACCCGATGGACTCCAGCAAGCCCCTGCTCGGCACCACGCCCTTCGTGCCCCACGACATGCTGCGAGCCGCCGGGATCAAGCTCAATACCGACGAGCGGCAGAAGCTCGAGCACCACGTGGCCTCCTGGATGCTCAGCCAGTTCATGCACGGCGAGCAAGGCGCCCTGTATGCCTCCGCCCAGGTCACCGAATCGGTGCAATGGATCGACGGCAAGCTCTATGGCGCCACCCAGGTCATGGACGAGGCCCGCCATCTGGAAGTGTTCCTGCGCTACCTCGAAACCAAATTGCAGCGGGTATACAAGGTCAACGACAACCTGTTTGTCATCATCGACGATCTGCTCACCGATTCCCGCTGGGACATCAAGTTTCTGGGCATGCAGATCATGGTCGAGGGCCTCGCCCTGGGCGCGTTCTCCACCATGTACAACCAGACCCACGAGCCGCTGCTGAAAAACCTGCTGCGCTACGTGATTCAGGATGAAGCTCGCCACGTGCATTACGGTGTCCTGGCCCTGCGCGAGGAAATCACCACCCGCCTGACCCCGAATGAACGCCGCGAGCGCGAAGACTGGGCCTTCGAAATCGCCATGCTGATGCGCAACCGATTCCTGATGCATGAGGTGTACGAGGAATGGTTCGAGGGCATCCTCCCGCGCCGCAAGTGGAACGCCATCCTGCTCGCCTCACCGGCGATGACCAAGTTCCGCAGCATCATGTTTCAGCGCCTGGTGCCCAACCTGAAGTACATCGGCCTGCTCTCCGACCGCATGCAGACCTACTACGACAAGGCCGGCCTGATGGTCTACGCCGACGGCAAGAACGCCAGCGAACTGACTGAAGAAGACTTGGTGCGCGACAATGACGCCGCCGCTAACGCGCTGCAACAGACCCGAGAGCAGCGCATGGCCGAGCGTCAAGCCGCCTGACCCGGCTCCAAAGCCAATGACAGGGACCAAATCGGCACCCTTTCCCTGCACATGAAGCGGATGAACTTACTCGCGTCCTTACTTATCACGGCCGCCGTAACCGCCGCGCTGACACCCGTCGTTGTCTGCGCGAGCGAGCCGTCCTGCACCGGCAGCCTGCGGGTCGGAAGCAAGCTGCTGAAACCCGGTGATGACGTGACGCGCGCCGAGGATCTTCTGGGCACCCCGGCTCGCGTCGTCGCGCTGAAAAACCGATTCGGCGGTATTCGGGCGTATCAATGG
>JBDNBC010000347.1:0-2642 GCA_039768115.1 Oceanococcaceae bacterium | reverse complement strand
GGAAGCAGACCGCCATCGGCACTGTGCACCAGCAGGCAGAGCGCACAGACTGCGGCCGACGACGGATCCCGATCTGCCGCGGCCAGCAGTTGCTGCAGTTCCGGGGCCAGGCGCGCCTGCAGGCCGGCCTGCACGGCGCTGGAGCCAATGCCACAGAAGCGTTGGGCGAAATCACCGCCCGGCAGGATGCGCGCCAGCCCGTGCGCCTGCACGACCATCGGCAGCAGCACCTGCAGGCCCATCAGCAGGGCGATCAGCAGGTGGCGTGCGCGGCGTGGTGCAGTCGACAATCGCATCGTCTGAGTATAAGTGGTCGTGCGGGCTTGCGGCACGGACGCGATCTTTGGGTAAGGTGCACGCATGGCATGGAACATCCTCATCGTCGATGACGACCCTGATATTCACGCGCTGGTAGTGGCGTGCCTGGAGGGGATGCGCTACCGCGGGAGGCCGGTCTGTCTGCTGCATGCGATGAATGCGGCCGAGGCCGATGACTTGCTGGCCGCGCGCACGGACGTCGCCGTCGCGCTGATCGATGTGCAAATGGAAACGTCTGATGCCGGATTGCGTCTAGTGCGGCGCTTGCGCCAGTCGGAACGGCACTGGCACATGCGCGTCGTGCTGCTGACCGGGCAGTCGGCCCGCGCGCCGGAGTGGCTGACCACGCGCGACTGGGACCTGGACGGTTATCTGGACAAGGCGGAACTCAGTGAGCCGCGTCTACGCTCGATGTGCTACTCCGCCCTGCGCGGGCATGATCTGGTGCGCCGTCTGGATGACAGCCGGATGGCCGTGCTGCAGGCCGTGCAGGAGCTGACCCAGCTCGATACCGATGACCGGCTGACCAGTGAAGTGGGGGCGGTGATTGCATCCTTGCTCGGCGCCACCGAGCGCATGCGCGACGACACCGTGTGGTCCTGGCAGTCGCCCGAACCCGCGGCTTCCGAGCCGTCAGATCGCTGACATCCCGGCGTCTGCTCTGCCGCGGCCGGAATACTCGAGCAGCAGCAGGCTCTGGTCATCCGGGGCCGGTTGATGACGCTGGTTGACGGCGCGCAGGAGGCTCCAGATCGCATCGGCATCCGCCGCCAGTCGCCCGCTCTGGCCGGTTTCGGCCATGCGCCGCAGCACGGTGTCGGACAGCATTTTGGCGTGCGCCCGGGCACCGGGTCGCTCGATCAGGCCATCCGTCAGCAGCAACAGCCGGTCACCCGGCTGTACCGTGCAGATGCTGCTCGGCGCCAGCTCCAGGTCGGCGAACAGCCCGAGTGGCTCGCCCGAATCTTCCGGCAGGCTGCGTGACGATCCTGGCGGTTGCAGCACCACGGCCGCAGGATGCCCGGCGCTGCATAACTCCAGCTGACCATCAGAACGCAGCGCAAAGGCCAGCGCCGTCATAAACGCCGCAGATTGCAGGGCGACCACCAGCTCATGCAGCGTAGTCAGCGTCTGCTGCGGGGTCCGCGGGCGCCGCTGCTGCAGATGCCCCATCGCGCCTAGCGCCAGCAGTGCGGCCGGGTCGTCATGGCCGGAGACATCGCCCAGCACGCCAAGCAAGGTCTTTCCGTCGCGGTCCATCCACAGGCTGGCGAAGTCCCCGCTGGCCGCTGAAGCCGGCTTGATGCGCAAGGCCCAGCGGCCAAAGTCGCAGTGCGGGGTGGGCTTGAGCAGCGCTTGCTGCAGCGCGGCCAGCATCGGGCCGATAGGGGGGGCCGAGCTCATCGGACGAACGGCAGGTATCAGCGAACGCCGAGGTCGATGACGTAGTCGTGGACGACCGTGTACCCCGAGGAGGCGCCAATCTCGTTGCCGAAACCAATGGAGCTCAGATACAGCGAGTCGTCCACGTAGCCCTCGTTGATCAACGCCTCGAGCATCAGTGCGATATCCACCGTCCCGGCCAGCCGCGGCTCATCCCGGACCAGGGCCAGATAAATCCACTGTGCACCGTCAGGCTCCCAGTCCGGGTCGCCGCGGTACAGGCTGTAGCGGCCGTCCGCGGTGCGCAGGGTGGCAACCAGATCACCGAAGGGCACCAGCCCTCCCGGGCGGTATTCCCAGACCATGACTTCGTAGCGGATGGTGTCGAGCGCCGCCACGTCGCCGTCGATCAGCCACATGTCGAAGGCGAGATTGAGGCCGTCACCGACAGTGTAGGTTTCCACGTCGTAGGTCACGTTGAGCCGCTCGATCAGGTCCAGCCGCTGCGGCAGGGCGATGGTCGACGACTCGCGCATGAACGGCTTCCAGCCGAAAATGATTTCCGGATACGACAGCACGCCATCCGACTCTTCCAGCGGGAACTCCCATGTCCAGCCCATGCGCGGGCCGTCGGTATTGGCATTGGTATAGATGCACTGCTCGAAATCGCCGCTCAGCCCGCCCACGTTCCAGGTGTTGTTCTCGAGGAACAACGGCGGTGAATCGAGCCGTGCAAACGGCGTGCAACTTTGCTCGGTCGCCATCGCCATCAGGGTGGCGAGGCTGTTGTCGCGGACGAACTGCACCTGGTACTGCCGAGCGGCGGTGGCGCCTTCGGGGCGGACGAAAATGGTCAGACCGTTGTTCGGGTCGATGCGGTCACCCACCGTCCGGTCCGCCACGGAGCCGGGCAGGGTATCGATGCGCGTGATTTCGACCAG
>JBDNBC010000346.1:0-7867 GCA_039768115.1 Oceanococcaceae bacterium | reverse complement strand
CGGGGCGAGGCATGGATAACGCCGATAATGGGGCCTGCTACCGGCTGATCTTCCCGAGGCCTGTAGGTCCGTGCCGCCGGCAGGTGATCCTGTTGGACACCTCCCAAAGCACGCCGCGGCAACTCAAGGCGCTGTGCCGGCGGACTTGGGGGTGCGAGCCGAGCCACCTGGAGCGCGTAGAAGAATCATCGCCATCGACCCCGGTCCAGTTCAGAGCGCCTGGGTCGAATACGACGGGCGAGATATTCTGAGCATGGGCCTGGAGCGGAACGAGGAACTGCTGACGATGCTGACGCCTCGCACCCATGTCGTCATCGAGGGGATCGAGAGCTTCGGCATGGCCGTTGGCAGGGACGTCTTCGAGACAGTGTTCTGGTCCGGGCGGCTCGCAGAACGCGCCGGCAAGTTCAGCCGCGTGTTCCGCAAGCAGGTGAAGCTGCATCTGTGCGGCAGCATGCGGGCGAAAGATCCGCACATCCGCCAGGCCCTGATCGACAGGTTTGGCGGTGTGCAGGGAAAGGACAGGGCTATCGGCAGGAAGGCGAGTCCCGGGCCGCTGTACGGCATCAAGACCCACATCTGGTCGGCGCTAGCTGTCGCCGTCACCTACCACGACACCCAGCTGGGTTGAGGAGCAAACAATGGCACGCCCTCGCAAGATCAAATCCGCTAAGGAGTTCGATCGCCTGGTGGACGACTACGTGACCAAGTGCAAGGAGGACGGGGAACCCATCACCTGGACCGGGATGGCCTTGGGTATCGGTCTGCTCAGCCGCAACAGCATCGATGAGTACGCCACATACCCGGGGTTTTCTCACTCGGTAAAAAGGGCGAAGACTTTCGTGGAGAATGCTTACGAACGGAACCTCCACGGAGCGTCGCCGGCAGGCTCTATCTTCGCCCTGAAGAACATGAAGTGGTCGGATCGCCGGGAGCTTTCCGGTCCGGACGGTGGCCCAATACCCATTGGCGATGCGAAGTCGGTTCTGGCGGAAAAGATCGCCGCCATTCGCGAAAGGGAGGGCGGCGGCGCTTGAGGATCACAGCAGAGTCTCTGGCCGAGCTGACCGACGCAGAGCGCGCATCGGTACTGGCTGGGCTGTCCCAGGATCAAGCTCTCGCCCTGCTGTACGACTGGGATTTCTGGGCACGCGAGAATCAGCTGCTTCCCGGCGGAGGCGAGTGGGACACCTGGCTGTTGAAGGCTGGGCGCGGTTTCGGGAAGACGCGCACCGGTGCTGAAGCCGCTCGCCAACTGGTGCAGAACATGCGTTACGGCCGTGGCGCCTTGATTGCCCCGACTGCCGCAGATGCCCGAGACGTCATGATCGAAGGAGAGTCGGGAATCCTTGCCGTCAGCCCGCCTTGGTTCAGGCCTCGCTATGAGCCCTCGAAACGCAGATTGACCTGGCCAAATGGCGCCCAGGCCTTCGCATACTCAGCCGACGAGCCGGAACGACTTCGGGGGCCTCAGCATGACTGGGGCTGGGGCGATGAGCTGTGTGCCTGGCGCTATGCGCAGGACGCGTGGGACAACTACCAATTCGGCCTGCGCCTCGGTCATCGTCCGTTGACGATCCTGACGACGACCCCTAAGCCGATCAAGACGCTGCGCGAAATCATGGCTCAGCCGGGCATCGTGATCACGCATGGAAGCACGCGAGACAACATCCGGAACCTGGCGCCGAAGTTCGCGCAGAAGTTGTACCTCCGCTACGGAGGCACGCGTCTGGGTCGTCAGGAGTTGGACGCGGAGATCCTTGACGATAATCCCAACGCGCTGTGGACAAGATCGCTGATCGACAAGGGCCGGGTGCGTGAGGCACCCGAGTTGATCCGGATCATGATCGGCGTGGATCCCGCGGTGACAAACAACGAGAACAGCTCCGAGACCGGGATCGTCGTCGCCGGCGTTGCCATGCGTGCCGGAGTGAAACACGCGTTTGTCCTGAATGACCGCAGCGGTGGCATGTCGGCGCCGCAGTGGGGCGAGGCAGCGGTTTCCGCCTACCGCTACTTCAACGCGGATCGCGTCATCGGCGAAGTGAACAACGGCGGAGATCTGGTCGAGGGGAATATCAGGGCATTTGATCAAAGCGTGTCGTACAAAGCCGTTCGAGCCTCCCGAGGCAAAACGAGGCGCGCAGAGCCGGTTGCCGCCTTGTACGAGCAGGGCAGGGTGCATCACGTCGGGGCGTTCCCCGAGCTCGAAGATCAAATGTGTGACTGGGATCCTTCTCTGCCTGATGAATCGCAGGTAAGCCCGGATCGCATGGACGCCCTGGTATGGGTATTGACTGAACTGATGATCGAAGACGGCGGTTCCGGTGGTTATGCCGGCAGCCTCTCGAGGAGAGTGTCATGAATTTTCCTGACTGGGCGGATGTGATCGGGCCCGTAGCCTACGAGCAGCTGGTATCGGCTCTGCCGGGAGCTGCCTACGATGTGCCGTGGGACATTGACACTCCTCGGGGAGAGAGATTGGCGGGCCTCATCGGGGATTACGCAGCCCGGCGGCTGATACAGCATGCGGCAGGAACCCAGATCTACATTCGCCTGTCGATCGATCCCGAAGACGAACGACACCTTCGAGCCATCCATGCGATGCGCAGGGGCGGGCTCACCCCACAGCAGATTGCCGCTACCTATGTTTTCCCCACGCGGCTGACAGAGCGTCACATCCGCCGGCTACTAAACAAGGCCGCAACACACTTGGGCGAGCTGGAGCTAGAGAGCGACGGACATAGGTCAGGGTAGGACAGGGCAGGGCATCCAATCACCCTGCACGGCATGACGAGCAAAGTCCGCCAGCTTGCAGGGGCCACTCCCCCACCGACCAGCATCGCTTCGGGCAGCCTTTTCCAGGACAGCGTATCTGCCGGGGAAGCGCTGATCGATCTGCTGACCAACATCCCAGACCCAGACCTGATTCTGGAGCGGGCGGGGATGCGCCGCTGCGACCTTCGTAAACTGGAGACCGACGACGAAATCTATGCGGCGCTAGAAACCCGCCGAGACGCGGCGATCAGCACGCCCTGGCGGCTGGAACCGACCCCCGACACGCCACAGGCCCCCGTCGATTGGCTTTGGCAAGAACTACAGGGCCACGTCGACACCGCGCTCAGGGACATCTGGCAAGCCGTGCCCTTCGGCTACAGCGTGGTCGAGTCGGTCTACCGGCGCATGGACCAGGGCCGAATAGGCCTGGCGCATGTTGGGGCAAAGCCCATCGAGTGGTTCAGGCCTACGCCAGACGGGCGGCTGGTTGCGAACTATGGCGACGCATCGCAGGCGCTTGACACCGATTTCAAGTTCCTACTGACACGGCGCAACGCCACATTCCGCAATCCCTATGGCGAGGCTCTGCTGTCCCGCCTTTACTGGCCTTGGTTCTTCCGTCACAACGGATGGCGCTTCTGGATGCAATTCGTTGAGCGGTTCGCGGATCCGCTGCTTCTCGGTAAGGCGAACAACCCCAAGGAGCTCGCGGCTGCGCTGACCTCAATCGGTAGTCAGGCCCACGTGGCGGTTGGCACAGACGAGGAAGTTGTCGCCGTCACAACAGGCCTGGCCGGCGAGTTTGACCGTCTCGAGATCGCTCTCATCAAGAGGGTGCAGAAAGTCATCCTTGGCCAGACCCTCACCAGCGATATCCCTAGCGGCGGATCACTGGCGGCAGCCAAGGTGCACAACGAAGTTCGTGACGACCGCCGGAACAGTGACCTCAGGCTCATGGCCGGCACCATGCAGCGGCTTGTCAACGCAATATGGGCGCTGAACCGATTCGCCGGCACCCCGCCGGATTTCATTCTTGCAGACGGACAGGGCCTTGAGCCGGAGCGTACAGAGCGAGACGCGCGGCTGGTGCAGTCCGGAGTGCTCAAGTTCACACCCAAGTACCTGCTGCGTGTTTATGACTTCGAGGAGGGCGATTTCGAGCTAGCACCCGCAGGGAGCACTCGTCCCGCTGGTACAAGCCTTCAAGCTGCCGCTGGTGACCCGAAATTCACTCCGCGCCAGCAGGAACTCGAGTCGTTGGCAGACGCCTCAGCGGGTGACGCAGCAGATCCGATCCCGGCGCAGACCATCCGCGCCGCAGTGCGCGCCGCCCAGAGCCCCGAGGACCTCGCTGACCGGCTGGGCACTCTGCTGGCGGAGAGCAGCCCCACTGCGCTGCAGTCCGCCTTGGATCGTGCCCTTTACGCGGCCGACGTCCTCGGATACTTGCAGGAACGCGAGGGCAAGCCGGTCGCGGAGCTGGACCAACGCAAGGCCACGGCTGAGGCCGAACGCGCCGAAGCGGAACTGGAGATCAGCCGCCAGGTGCTGGCCGGGTTGAGAGAGGCACGCGATGCGTGATTCCGTGGTGCAGCTGGAGACAGTGCGGACGCTCAAGCATCTACGCGATCAGCAGCGGGCTCTCGCCGAGCAGCTGCTGACGCCCGACGCCGTGGCCGGCCTGGTGACCGCCACGGTTCACGCGCACACAGAAGCACTGCGCGGGCCGCCAGGCGATCCAGGCAAGGCGGGAAAGGCGGGTCGCAGTGCCAGCGCCGCTCAAGTGGCCAAGGCGACTGAGGCGTGGCTCCGGGAGCACCAGCTCGAACTACGTGGCGCCGATGGCCGCAGCCCCACAGACGCAGAACTGATCGCGCTGATTGAGGGCGTCATCGCCAGCCAACCGGAGCGCTTCCGCGGCGCCCACGGTCCGCAGGGTCGAGGCATTGCAGCGGCCCGTCTGCGGGCTGACGACATGCTGGAGATCACCTGGACCGACGGCGCCATCGAGGCGTTTGGGCCGCTGGTGACGGAGCGAGAATCCAAGACCACCGAGCGTCAGGTGATCGTCACCGGGGGCGGAGTAGGTGGGCTACCCGAGAGCCGCCCCAGCTACACCCAAGCCCTCACCGGCACCGAGGTGGTCATCCCGGCCGCCACTCACGGTCTCGCGGCCGTGCATCACGTTCAACTCACCGACCCTGACGGCGACATCGCATACGCCTCTGTGCGCGTTTCGACGGACCACCGGGTGCGCATCACCGCCCTTATCGACCTGACCGGCTACACGGTCACTCTGGAGTAAATGCTATGTCTATCGATTTTCTGCACAACCTGAACGGCTACAACGTCGCCCAACTGCTCGGCACGCGCCTGCACAATGTGGACGATGCCGCCGAAACTACGTTGGCCGGAGAGCTCGGCGCCAGCAACGCCGGCCTGATCATCTTCAATACCGATGCGGGGATGATCAAGACCTGGGACGGCACCCAGTTCGTGGCCTACTCGTTCAACATGGACGGCGACGTCGTCTTCAAAGGGACGCTGGATGCCAGCGTTGCGATTGATGACGCTGGCCAGCCGCAGACCATTGAGCCGGTCGCGGGGTATCAGTATGTCGTCAGCACCGCCGGCACCTTTGCGCCGGGGGCGTCGGGCGTCACGCTACAAGGCAATCAAGCCCTGGAAGTCGGCGACATGGTGCTGTTCACCAGCGCTACCGAGGCGTACAGCATCCAGCGCAACGATGTGTACGCCACGGAAACGGTGGATGGCAACATCCGGCTCGCCACCCAGGCAGAGGTCGACGCCGGCGCCGAAGCCACCGAAGCCGTCACCCCGGCCACGTTGCAGGGCAAGCTCGATGCGGCCCAGTACGTGCGTGGCTACACCGCCATCGTCAACACCACGGCGCTGACCCCCGCCACGGTCAACCACGCTTTGAATCTGGTTGACCCCGCCGCATTCACGGTCAACGTGATGGACAGCTCGGGCAACCAGGTCAACGTCGATGTCGACGCGGTGGATGCGGACAACCTGACGCTCACCACGCTGCTGGGTCAGACCGACCTGCGCGTCACGGTGATGGGTTTCAGCGCGGCGTAACGCGTGGCTGACCGCTTTGAAAATGACATCGAAACGCCGGATGCGGGGGCGTCTGCCCCTGCACCGGCTGCGGGCTACATGCAATGGCAGGGCCTGAACGGCAGGCCCATTGCCCGCAACAGCGCCGGTCGCATCTTCGACCTGGGAAATCGCGTTGAGGATGTGCAGATCGGCGGCAGCGCCGCTGACCCGGTGCGCATCGAGTGCATTTTGCTGACAACGAATGGAAGCGGGGACCTGACCCACACATTCGCCAACGCCTACGCCAGCGCGCCCAGCGTCACGCTGACGGCCGTGGCCACCAGCGGCACGCAAGTGACAATCGCAGAGCTGATCGGGATCAGCGCCACGCAGGTGCAGATCCGCACCTATCGGACACGGACGCAGGGCGTTTTCCTCGGAGGGAACATCAACCCGACCGAGCGCGTGTCTGCCCAGGTCATAGCACAAATCATCGGGGTGCCGGCATGAACTTCCGCGTTGCCGGGCCGTTTGAGACGCCCACGCATGTCGCCCTCCGTCAGGCTGCACCCGGCGCGTGGCCGCTGCTGCTGGTCTTCCGCGTCGTGGAACAGCACGGCGTCGTCTACACGCCGGATGACGCGGAAGTCGCGGACATCCTCCAGGTGCTCGACGGGTTGCCCGCCAATGTTTTTCATCCGCTTCTGGGATGGGTATGAACGCACAATCATTTGATGCGGCGGCTGCCAATGCGGCTGTCAAATTGACCGTTGCCGGTGGCAGCACCAGCGCGCTGGGCTGGCTGGCGTCCTCCGAGGGTGTCGCGATCATGGGGGTCTGCTGTGCCGTCATCGGGCTTGCCACACAACTGGTTTTTGGCATCCGCCGCGACCGGCGCGAGAGCCGGGAACACAAGTACCGGATGGACAACCTCGAGACCAAGCGACGGACGGGTGGCGCGCCGTGATTCGCGGCCGTTTCTCTGCCGCCGCGTTGGTCAGCAGCATGGCGCTGATCGGTGGGTTTGAGGGGTACCGCCAAGCCGCATATTCAGACCCGGTCGGCGTCAGCACGGTGTGTTTCGGTTCCACGAATTTCGAGTCAAACCAGCAGCGCCCGGAACAATGCGCAGCGTTGCTGGCCCGCGATGTCCTCAAGGCCAGTCGCGTCCTAGAGTGCTTCACGGTGGCGCTTGATGAGGCGCAGCAGACCGCCGTGGTGTCATGGGCATACAACGTCGGTGTCGGCGCCGCCTGCAGCTCGACCCTGGTGCGTCGAGCCAACGCCGGTGAGCCGGCAGAAGCCTGGTGCGCAGAGCTGGAGCGCTGGAACAAGGGCCGCATCCTGGGCGTGAAACAGGTGCTGCCCGGCCTGGTTCGACGCCGTGAATATGAGCGTGCGGTTTGCGAAGGATCGGCGCCATGGCAAGCGCTGATCTGAGAGTCCTATTCCTGCTGCTCTACGGAGCCGCCTGCGCCGCTGGCGGATTTTGGGGTGGCTACCAGTGGCGCGCATCTCTCACGCCGGCGGAATCCACCGCGCCGGCAGCGGAGCGGCGCATTGATGGCGGTGCTGTCGTGCTCGAGCGATCACCGCCAGGTACGGCTGAAGAGCGTGCACTTCCGACCGTCCCCGTACCCGAGCAAGCCGTACCCGAGAGGCGCGTGCGTGTCGTGATCCAACCGATACCCGTCGAGGCGACGTGCCCCGATCCACCCTCATGCGTTGTTGACCTGTCACTGGTGCGCGAAGGCGATGGCCGCCGCGTCGTCGCCATCAGCCCCACCGGCGCTGTGATCGGCGGGCTTGATGTGCCGCTGATTCCGCTGGGTCAACCCACGGCCGGGCGTTGGGCCGCAGGAGTCGCATACCACACACGCGATGGATCAGCGGGCGCTTGGCTTGAGCGCGATATCGGTCGAGTTGTGGTCGGGCTGGATCTGCACCCGCAGCACATGGCAGGGCAGGGAACCACTCTCGCTGCTGTCGTGCGCGTGGGGTGGCGGTTCTGATGGGCATGTCT
>JBDNBC010000345.1:0-14595 GCA_039768115.1 Oceanococcaceae bacterium | reverse complement strand
GGTGCCCCAGGCCCAGGATCAGCGGCAGCGCCGCGGGGACGGAACCGAGCATGGTCAGCATCGTGATCTCCGCCCGATTCATCGACTGCAGCAGCGCCTTGCCCTGATTCATGGAGTGCTGAATGGCGCGCAGCCGCTCGACCGGATCGTCGATATGCGTGGCCAGTGAACAGAGAATGGCCGTGACGGCATTGCCGTAATCTTCCGCATCCTTGGGCGTCAGCGCGACCGGCGCCATGCAGGACAGCGGCTCATCGGGCAGTTCGGCGTGGTTCTTCAGCCACAGACGCAGTGCGCCGGCCGACATGGCCAGCACAATGTCGTTGAGTGTGGCGTCCAGCGCCTTGCCGACGGCCTTGATGCGCCCAATTTTCCACGACTGCGCCACGAAGCGCCGCGCCGCGCCAATACGGGTATTTAACGCCGTGCGCGGCACGCTGAACGGCGTCACCAGGCCCGACTCTTCGGGACGACGCATGGCATCGGCGTACTTCATCAGCCCCCGCAGCGCGCCCGGTACGGCCCCGACGGTATCCTGCATCTGTTCGGCCAAGGCGAGCAATGCACCGCGACTGGGCGCGGCATCAGTGCGTGGCGTGCGCGGCCCGCGACCGATACTCCAGGGCGCGGGCATGTCGCGCTGCTCCGGATCGACGGACAGCGATTTCTGCAGCAGGCGCATGCCGCCCATGCCGTCGATCATCGCGTGATGCATCTTGGTGTACATCGCGAACTGCTTCGACTCGACGCCTTCAATCAGATGCGCCTCCCACAGCGGCCGGTCGCGATGCAGCAGGGTGCCGTGCAGGCGGGAGATCAACGCGAACATCTCCCGATAGCGCCCGGGCGCCGGCAGGGCCGAATGGCGCAGGTGGTATTCGGCATCGATATCAGCGTCATCAACCCAGCTGGGCTGACCAAGCCGCCGCAGCGGCCACACCAGCTTCTGATTGAACGGCGATGCGAACGGCCCTTCACGCCATGCGCGCACCAGATCACTGACATAGTCCTTGGGCGCGCCCTCGGGCAGGCTGTACAGATGCAACCCACCGACGTGCATCGGCTGATGGCTGCGCTCGAGATACAGGAAGCTCGCGTCCTGCGCGGAGAGTGTCTTCATTGTTGGCTGTCCCTCGGTCGTCCTCCGCCCGGCGGTGCGCCGGGTGCTGTCGTTACAATACCGGCTTTCCCCCTGTCTGGTTGTCATGAAGGACGAGCTCAACGCGTTGCTCGGGCAGGCCTTTGCCGCCCTCGATCTGCCCTTTCCCGACAAGGGCCGTATCGAGAACACGCGCGATAAGGCGCACGGGGATCTGGCCGCCAATCACGCGATGGTCGCCGCCAAGCAGGTCGGCATGCCGCCGCGCGAGCTGGCTGCACGGCTGCGCGACGCGCTGCCCGCCTCGCCGCTGGTCCGCCAGGTTGACATTGCCGGGCCCGGCTTTCTGAATGTCTTTCTCAATGCCGACGCCCGCACCACGGTGCTGGCCGACATTCACGAACAGGGCGAGCGCTACGGCCACGCACCACCCAACAACCAGCGGGTGCTGGTGGAGTTCGTTTCCGCCAATCCTACCGGCCCACTCCACGTCGGCCATGGCCGCGGCGCCGCCTACGGCGATTGTCTGGTGCGCCTGTTGCGCGCCGCCGGGACTCAGGTGGATGCCGAGTACTACGTCAATGATGCCGGCCGGCAGATCGACATCCTCGCCACCTCGGTCTGGCTGCGCTACTTGCAGCAGGCGGGGCAGACGCTGGAATTTCCGCGCAAGGCCTATCAGGGCGATTACATCCGTGAATCCGCCACCCGCCTGCATGCTCAGCACGACGATGCGCTGACCCGTGATCTCGCCGCATCGCTGGCCACTGACCTGCTGCCGGCCGACGACGAGACCACCGGTGATGCCCATCTCGACGGCACGATTGCCGCCGCTAAAACTCTGCTGGGCACGGCGGGCTATGCGACGGTCCTGCAGCACATCCTGCGCGAGCAGCTGACGGACATCGAATCCGACCTCGCGGCCTTTGGCGTGCACTTCGACGCCTGGGCCTCGGAAGCGGCCGTGGTCGACGATGGCAGCGTCCGGGCAGCGCTCGACGATCTGGCGCGCGGCGGCCACACCTACGAAAAAGACGGCGCGCTGTGGTTCGCGAGCGAACGCTTTGGCGATGACAAGGATCGCGTGCTGCTGCGCGCCAATGGCGCTGCCACCTATTTCGCCAACGACATCGCCTATCACCGGCAGAAAATCGGCCGCGGTTACGACCGGCTGGTGGATGTCTGGGGTGCGGACCATCACGGCTACGTGCCGCGGATGAAAGCCGCCATGCAGGCGCTGACCGGCCAGGGCGACAAAATCGACGTCCAGCTGGTGCAGTTTGTGAGCCTGCTACGCGATGGCGAGAAGGTCAGCATGTCTACCCGTGCCGGCACCTACGTCACGCTGGCCGACCTGCGCCGCGAGGTCGGCAATGACGCCGCGCGGTTCTTTTATGTCATGCGCTCGAACGACCAGGCGCTTGAATTTGACCTCGCACTGGCAACGCGCGAAAGCGCCGATAACCCGGTGTACTACCTGCAGTACGCCCATGCGCGAATTTGTAGCGTGCTGGCGCAAGCGGCCGAACGCTTCGGCCCGACCGACCCCAGCGGCGGGCTGGCTCATCGCGAGCGGCTAACGGATGACACCGAAGTCGCGCTGCTCAATGTGCTCGGCCGGTTTGGGGAAAGCGTGGGCAATGCGGCGCGGCAACTGGGGCCGCAGATTGTCGTTCACTACCTGCGCGAAGTCGCGGAAGGGTTCCACCGCTGGTACAACGCCGTACCGTTTCTGGTGGACGATACGGAGGCCCGTGCCGCGCGTCTGTGCCTCGCCGCGGCGGTGGCCATCGTGTTGCGCAACGGCCTCGCATTGCTCGGCGTCAGCGCACCGGAGCGCATGTAGTCGTGTCCCGCGATTACGCCAAGCCCTCCGGCCGCCGCGGCCTGCCAATTGTGCCGGTGCTGACCGGCATCGCCATCGGCTGCGGCATCGCTCTGATTGTCACCGTGCTGATCACCCCGCTGCCAGAAAACGAACAGCGCTTGATCCAGAACACACCGACCGACCTGGTCGCCGAGGACGACGCGGCCCTGCGCGCCGCCACCAAACCCTCCCTGCCGCCGCAGCAGCCCGCGCGCTTCAAGTTCTACGAGCTGCTGCCTAACCTCGAAATCATTCCGTTCGAGGACCCGACACCCGCTCCTCAGCCACGCCAGACCGCGCCGCAACCCGGCGACCCCCGCCCGGCGACGCGCGCCCCCGCGCCACAGCCCGGCACGCCGGCGAGCACCCGCGAGCGTTTCTGGATTCAGGCCGGGAGTTTCCGCAGCGCCGACGATGCCGAGTCGCGCCGGGTGAACCTGATTCTGCTGGGCTTTGCCCCGCGTGTGGAAGCGGCCGATATTCCGGGCAAAGGCACATTTCATCGCGTCAAAATCGGCCCGCTGGCCAGCGCCGACTCGGCCCGCAGCGCCATGCAGCGGCTCAAGGGCGAAGGAATCGACAGCTACGTGCAGCGCGAGAAGGTCAACTAACCGGCGCTGCCGTCCTAGCGTCGCTGGGTTTCCAGCAGCCGCGTCTGCGCCGCACGCACCTTGCGTCGGCCGGGCTTGGGCACCACGCGCTCATAGCGGCCGTCGGACTGCAGCAGCCAGCCCTGCGACTCATCGGCCAGATACAGCTTCAGTTCGCGAACCACGCGATCCCGTGAACGGGGCTCCTCGACCGGGAACATGACCTCGACCCGGCGGAAGAAAATGCGCTCCATGAAGTCGGCGCTCGTCAGATAGACCTCGGGCTGCCCGCCGTTCTCGAAATAGAAGACCCGGGTGTGTTCCAGAAACCGACCGATCACGGAAATCAGGCGCACGTTTTCCGAGACCCCGGGCAAGCCTGGGCGGACGGCCGTCATGCCGCGCACGATCAGATCCACCTTGACCCCGGCCACCGACGCCCGATACAGCGCAGCCACCGCCTGCGCCTCGACGCACTGGTTCATTTTCAAAATCAGCCGCGCCGGCTTGCCGGCCTGCGCGTGGGTAATTTCCCGCTCGATCTTGGCCAGCACCCCTTTATGCAAAGTGAAAGGTGAACTGAGCAATTTATGCAGCTTGGTCAGCCGCCCCAGGCTGGTGAGCTGCAGAAACAGCTTGGCGACGTCGTCGCAGACCTCCCGGTCAGCCGAGAACAAGCCGTAGTCGGTGTAGAGCTTGGCCGTTCGCGGGTGATAGTTGCCCGTGCCCAGATGCACGTACTGGCGCAGCTCCGTCCCCTCCCGGCGCACCACCAGAATCATCTTGGCGTGCGTTTTGTGACCGACGACGCCGTACACCACGTGAGCGCCCGCGTCCTGCAGCCGCTCCGCGAGGTCAATGTTTTCGGCTTCGTCAAAGCGCGCGCGCAGCTCGATCACCACGGTGACTTCCTTGCCAGCCCGGGCCGCATCAACCAGCGCCTCGACCACCGAGGAATCAGCCCCGGTGCGGTACAGCGTCTGCTTGATCACCAGGACCTGCGGGTCTTTCGCGGCCTGGCGCAGAAAATCCACGACCGGCGCGAAACTGTCGTAGGGATGATGCAGCAGCACGCTCTTGATGCGAGTCGCCGCAAACATGTCGGTGCCGCGCGCCAGCACCGGCGGTGTGAAGGAGCTGAAATTGCGGTATTTCAGCTCCGGTCGGTCGACCATATCGGCCAGCTTCATCAACCGCGCCAGATTCACCGGCCCGTTCACCTGAAACAGCGCGCCCGCATCCAGCTTGTGCATTTCGAGCAGAAACTGAACCATGTGGTCCGGGCAGTTATGCGCAACCTCCAGGCGCACGGCGTCGCCAAAATCGCGATAGGCCAGCTCCCCTTCCAGCGCGTCCATCAGGTCATCGACCTCTTCTTCGTCGACGAACAGATCCGAATTGCGCGTCACCCGGAACTGGTAGCAGCCACAGGCCGTCATCCCAGGAAACAGCTCGTCCACATAGGCGTGAATGACCGATGACAGGAACACGAAGTCGTGGGGATGGCCGCAGACCTCGGGCGGCACGTGGATCAACCGCGGCAGGGCCCGCGGCGCTTGCACCACGGCCATATCCGCGTTGCGGCCGAAAGCATCCTTGCCTTCCAGCGCGACGATGAAATTCAGCGACTTGTTCAGCACGCGCGGGAAGGGGTGAGCCAGGTCCAGCCCGATAGGCGACAGAATCGGCAGCACCTCGCGGCGAAAATAGCTCTGCAGCCATTCATTGACCCGGGCGTCACCGGTGAACTTGGTGCGCCGCAGAAAGCGAATTTCGTTTTCTGCCAGGCGCGGGATCAGCACCTCGTTCAGCGTGCGGTACTGATCCGCCACCAGCGTATGCGCACGCTTGCCGACCGCATCGATGAGTTCGAGCGGTGAGCGCGCCTCAAACCCCGTGACCGACGCCCCCGCGCGCAGGCGCTGATGCAGACCGGCCACCCGCACTTCGAAGAACTCATCGAGGTTCGAGCAGGAAATGCACAGAAACTTGAGCCGCTCCAGCAACGGAATCCGGCTATCACGCGCTTGCGCCAGCACCCGATGATTGAACTCGAGCAACGACAGCTCGCGGTTGAAAAAGTACTGCGGCTGAAGAAAATGCTCCAGCGGCGGCAGGGTGTCTGTGTCCGTACTCATCTCGCCATTATGCGTTGCCACGGTGGCGAATCAATGACAGCCGCGTGGCCGCCGCCGGGCTGCGTGCCGAGCGCGCCACCATCCAAGCAACACCAATCCGAGCAGCAGCCCGTAGCCCGTAGCCCCCGACGATCCGCCGTCGGATGGCGGCAGGCTGGGCTCCGCCGTGGGCGGGGGGCTAGGCTGCGGCGTGGAACTCGGCGAGGCTGTGGGCGACGGGACGGCCGTAGGCAACGGTGTCGACGTCGGCACTGGCGTTGCATTCACCCCCACGCCCGGCCAGTTCACGGGATCGACATTCCTCGGATCAAGCCAGGCGGCCAGCTGCGCGTTGGCCGCCGCACTATGCGCCCAGGACACATCGAAGCGCCCGTAGAAATCCGGCTCACCGGGTCGAAAACAGGAAGCGCCGCCACCAAATAATTGCCCCCGGTGCAGAGCATCGGCGGTGGCATACAGACCTGAACCGGAGGACCCGCCCTCGGTGGTTCCGCTGCTCCAGGTGACTTTCCAGACATCCGCCACTTCCGCCGCAGGGCAGTTATCGACATCTTCAACATCGCTCACGCAGGGGTTGCGATTAAACGCACAGGAGCACACCTGCAGACTCGTCAGCGGTGTCGTGAATAGTGCGATGGACTTTTCATCACCGGAAGGATGATGAATGCTAGCGCCCGCATCTGCCGGTGTCGTGTCACGCGTCCAGCCAGACCAGAACGGGTTCCAGCCCGGTGGAATCTCCGCCGGCTGATTCACATCCCCCATCTCGAGCAGGGTGAAATCCGACCGGGCGTTGGTCGCCCGCAGGACGGCCCCGCTCAGGCTTTGCTGCGGGTCGAGCGACACGTTCTCGCGGTTTGATTGCGCCCCGCGCTCACACGCACTGCGCTCAAAATTGAAATAGGCCACGACCGACGCGGCATTGTTGGCGCGGATGCCGCAATGGTGGGCTGTCAGTACATAGGGCCGTTGATCATTGGCGGTGTTGTTGACCAGCGTGCCGGTGCAGGCACCACTCCCGTTAAATTGAAGCCCATCAAATTGCAGCAACACCGTCGATCGGACCTGCTCGCGAAACGGGTCCGCCTCCGGGCAGGCCACGTCGATGTTGCAGTTGCCGGCTTTGTGCGTGAAACCCAGACCGGCGTCCGTGCTGCGAAAGCCGTGCATGACCCGGGCCAGGCGCAGCCGCGGCGCGTCCGCTTCGTGCGGGACGCGCAATTCCAGATGCGCGGTGTCACCAACAATCAGCGCGGTCCACAGTTCGCCCGCAGGGTTGTAGCGTGTTCCGTACGGCCCCTGCCGTTGGTCAGAATCCGCGTCCCGGATCCACAGAGCCGCTCCCGGAGGCACCTGCCAGCTATCAAAATGGAACGACAGGGATTCGGCGCCCGCGCTGTGCACCGTCAATCGCCAGACACGCTCCTCACCTTCGGCAAACCAGGCTCCGTCCGCGTCGGCCGTCAGGCCGGCCGCCAGCGGCACGGCAAATTGCCAGGGGCGGACCTGCTCGACCGCACGGGCAACAGCCCCCGCAGCCGGAGCGGGCGCCACCCATAGCGGCGCGGCCGGAACCGTCTGCGCCGCCACCAGGGAACCGAACCCGCTTGCCAGGGCAAGCAGCACCATCGCACCGAGTTGACGCCATTTCATCGCGCGAGCATAGCGCGAAGCTGCCCGCACCACTGTGACCGCCATCACGCTTGCCTCGCCAGATATCCCCTGGCACCCGAGCATGCGCGACCGCGGTCGCCCTTGCCATACTGGCGCCATGACGCCCTATCCCTCACCCCACCTCCCGGGCCTGCGCGGCTGTGACCTGGACCGCTGCAGCGAGCGACGGACCGACACCGCGTGGCTCACTTCGCTTCACGCCGATGCCGACTGGCTACCCATCTGGCGCTATCGCGGTGTGATCATGGACGGCACGGCCCGGCGCTTTCGCCTCGACGAACTGAGCGCAACGCCGGCGCGCCCGATTTTTCTGGGCCTGGATCGCGCCCGCGCCGATCATCCCGTGTTCTGCTTCGATGCCAGCGACGACAGCGACCTTGCCGAGCGCCACCGCTTCGCTGATTTGCGCGGCGCGATGCCGGTCATGAAGAGCGCGGATGGCGCATTGCTCGCCTACGCCCGGGCCATGATCTACTGGCATCGGCAACACCGCCATTGCGGACGCTGTGGCCACCTCACCGAAAGCCACAGCGGCGGCCATGTGCTGCACTGCGGCGCCTGCGACACCGAACACTACCCGCGCAGTGATCCCTCCATGCTGTGCCTGGTCACCGACCCGGCCGGTCGCGCCCTGCTGGGCCGCAAACCGGAATGGCCCCGCACCCTGTTTTCCGGCCTGGCCGGGTTCGCCGAGCCGGGCGAAACCCTGGAGGACTGCGTGGCCCGCGAGGTCTGGGAAGAGGCGCGCGTGCGTGTCACCGCGATGCGCTATGTCACCTCGCAGCCCTGGCCCTTTCCGGCGTCCGTGCTGTTTGGCTACATGGCCGAAAGTGCCGGCGAGGCACCGCAAACGGCCCAGGACGAGCTGGCCGAAGCGCACTGGTTCAGTCGCGCTGATTTTGCGCAGCGTATGGCCGAACGCGAACTGCATATTCCGCCCCGGTTCACGCTGTCGCGGCTGTTGATCAACATCTGGTTTGATGCCGGCGACGGGCCGACACTGGATGAGCTGTACGGCGACCCGCCGCAACGCAGCAGCTAAGGCCTCCCGGCAAATTCAGCGCAAGGGTCGGTATCGAAAGCGCTTGGCCTCGGCCAGACTCATCGCCGGGCCGATCACCGGGCCGGAGACGTAGTCCACGCCCAGCTCACGCAGGGTGGTGAGGTCGCTATGGCTGGCAACCCCTGCCGCAAACAGGCGTTGATCGCGCACACGCGCCGCGCCGCGGTAGCCGCGCAGCAGCGCCTGGCGGGCCAGATCATCGGCCAGCCCCGGCAGTACGACGGGCGCATCAATGCGCAGGACCGCGGGCCGCAGCGGGCTGGCGAAGCCACCACCGCCCGCGACCGGCAACATCAGGGGTAGCTCTGCAGGTGCGCTGCGCATCCCCTGTGCGGCCAGCGTCTCCGCGCAGAGGCGGTCCACTTCGATGGCGGCCGGGGTCGTCGTAGGGCTCACGGTGGCCTGCGCGCGCATCACCAGCGCCAGATCCTCCAGTGGCACAGCGAGCCAGGGTCGCTGCGGCCAGGCGGGTGCCTGACGCAGGCCCAGCGCATACAAGGTGCGCTGCATGTGCAGACCCGCCACGGCAAAGCGCAGCTCCTCGCCCATCCAGCACACCTCCGGCTCCGGGGTCCAGCGCGGCAGCAGACGCCAGCCCGCCAGCTCCTGCGTGGTGAGATTCAGAACGGGCTCACCCCACCAGTCGATCCCGTCATTGAGCAGGGATTTCTCCAGCGCCAGGAGCAGTTTGTTGCGCTGCTCGGCCAGGGGCCTTGTGGTGACACACTGCCCGCGCGAATCGGCCAGCGCCCGCCGCGCATCCGCCAGCCATTCATCGACATAGCGATACAGGCGCAGATCCGGCACCACTGCCATGCGCAGCCGCAAATCCCAGCGCTTGCCGTTGAGTGGTAGCGGCTCGGCGAGCAGCGCCTGGGCGCGATGCACCAGCTTGTCGGCCTCTTCGATCCCGGTCAGGTCGGCCATCAGCAGCACAAACTCGCCATCGGGCAGACGCAGCGCATCGACATTCCAGTCGCAGACCTTGAGCAGGCGCTCGGCAATGGTGTCCAGCAGGCCATCAAGCACGCTATCGCCATAACGCTGCTGCACCGCGCGCCAGTCGTAGTCGACATGCACCGCGGCCGCCACAAACTGGCGCCCCATGCCATACCGGCGCAACGCCGACTCGAGCAGCGGACGCACAGCGACCCCCTGAATCCAGCGCCGCTCCGCCGCACGGGCGCGAGGCTCATGCGCATCCTCGGGCGGCCGGGAATTGCCGCCCTGCAGGTAGAGAAGGCGCGCAATGGCCTCTCCGCGCCGACCATGGAGATCGCCGCCGCGCAGCCACAACCCGCCGTCCGGGCGCGACTTGTCCGCCAGCCACAACGGCGCATCCCAGATGGTCTGCGCGGCGGGTGCCTGTGCCAGAACGCGTTGCAACGAACGGCCGCGCAACTGGGCGGCACTGCGGTTGAGGAGGTCACAGGCCGCGCGGCTGGCAAACTGCACCCGCTGCGCCCCATCGACCAGCAGGACCGCCTCATCGATTTGCGCCAGCGCGCCCCGCGGCAACTCGCCCTGCAACGGAAACGGACCGCCGCGGCGCAAGATCAGGCCCAGCGCCAGCACAAAGGCGAGCAAAACCATGCCCGACCCCACCGGCGGCGGTCGCGGCTGCGCCAGGGTGGATGCCGCTAGGCCGTCGACCACCGCGGCAGCAACCAGGAGCAGCCAGAAACCCAGCCATGGCCAGCGCAATGGCTGGTCCGCCGTACGCGCCAGCAAGCCCACCACGATCTCGATCAGCAGCAGCGCCACCAGTACCAGGAGTATCGCCAGCGCAGCCTCGGTGACGGGCAGTGCCTGCCACAGCCAGTCCGGCGCGGCATGCGCCGGCGGATCATCGACCAGCACAAGCGCCGTCATCAGACCCGCCAGCGCCAGCCGCCCGACCCACAGCAGGGCTCGACGTCGCAATTCCACCTGGCCCACGGCCGCGACCAGTTTCCAACCCAGCCCGAACACGATCACGCCCAGGCCGAGATAGGCGTCGGCCACCGCCGGCACGGCCTGCCAGAACAGCGCCGAGGTCAGCGCCCACAGGGCCGCCACCAGCCCGAACTGCTGCAGCACGATGCGCCCGCGCGACGCCGGCGCAAGCAACGGCAGAAACAACGCCAGCCCGGCCATCAGCAGCGCCGCAATTACCGGCAGGAAAGGGATCGGATTCAACGCAATCTCATGGAAATCCGCGCCGCGCGCGGCGCACTAGTCAGTCCGTGTCAGCACCCGCTGAACGGCATCCTGCCAACCGGCGTAGCGCCGGTTCATCTTTTGCTCTTCACGGCCAGGCAGCAGCCGCGAGTCGCACTGCCACTGAGCGGCAATGTCATCGAGCGAACCGTAAACCCCGGCCGTCAGCCCGGCGAAGTATGCCGCACCCAGCGCCGTGGTTTCGAGCACGGCGGGCCGCTCAATGGGGATGCGCAGCGTGTCGGCCAGATACTGCACCAGCCAGTCATTCGCGACCATCCCGCCATCCACGCGCAGGGTGCGTGGCGGTACGGCGTCGGCACTCATCGCATCAACCAGATCGCGGGTCTGATAACAGACGGATTCCAGCGCGGCCCGAGCGATCTCCGCGAAACCGCTGGCCCGGGTCAGACCGATCAGCGCTCCGCGCGCTTCCGGGTCCCAATACGGTGCGCCAAGGCCGGTAAAGGCCGGCACCAGATACACCCCCTGGGTCGATTCGACACTGCGCGCCAGCGCTTCGGTATCGGCGGCATGACCGATCAATTTCAGGCTGTCACGCAACCACTGCACCGCGGCGCCGGCGATAAAGATGCTGCCCTCCAGCGCGTAGCAGACCTCGCCGTTGAGCCGGTAGGCCACGGTTGTGAGCAGGCGATTGCGTGAGCGCACGAACTCGGCACCCGTATTGAGCACCACAAAACACCCGGTGCCGTAGGTGCTCTTGATCATCCCCGGCGTAAAACAAGCCTGCCCAACCGTCGCCGCCTGCTGGTCGCCAAGCACCGCCCCGATGCGCACCTCGGCGCCCAGGTGTTCAGCAGCAATGCGCCCGAACTCGCAGGCCGAGTCGCGCACTTCGGGCAGCATCCGGGCGGGCACCCTGAAGGTCGCCAGCAGCGCCGGATCCCAGGCCTGCGTGCGGATATTGAACAGCAACGTGCGCGAGGCGTTGGTGGCATCCGTGACGTGCACCGCGCCGTTGGTCAGCTTGTAGATCAGCCAGCTATCAATGGTGCCGAAGGCAATTTCGCCGGCCTCGGCACGCGCGCGCAGACCGGGATGCTGGTCCAGCAGCCAGGCAATCTTGGTCGCCGAAAAATAAGGGTCGAGCAACAGGCCGGTGCGCTCGGCCAGGTCTTCCGCGTCGACCTGCTCGCGCAACTGCTGACAGACCTCCGCCGTGCGCCGGTCCTGCCAGACAATCGCGTTGGCTACCGGGGCGCCGGTCTGGCGATCCCACAGCACCACAGTTTCACGCTGATTGGTGATGCCGCAGGCGGCCAGATCCGCCGCGCCAATCCCGGCCGCCGCCAGCGCCTCGCGGCACACCTGCACGGTGTCATCCCAGATGCCGGCCGCGTCGTGTTCCACCCAGCCGGGCTGAGGGTAGATCTGCGCGAACTCGCGCTGCCCGGTGCCGCACTTGCGCCCGCGCTCATCAAACACGATCGCCCGCGTACTGGTGGTGCCCTGATCAATGGCCAGGATGTAGACCGCCATGGTGATCTCCCCGTCTGGATGGCGAAAGAATGACCTCATGATGCCAAAGCCGCCTGCCCGGGGCTGAACTCCTCACTCACGATGGAGTCCGATCGGCGATCATGGGGCCTTGGCCGTTCCGGCCCCATCACTCAACCTGCTCTGCATCATGTCTCTTCTTCGCGCCTTCTCACATTCCGGCCTGATGATTCTGGTCACGGCACTGCTCGCCGGCTGCAGCCCGGCGCCACGCACGGAAGTCACCGTGCAGTTCGCGCCGCAAATCGCTGGCGACAGCTTCGCCTGCCAGGGCGAATACGACGGTATGGGCTCGGGGCCGACCGGGCGCTACCGGGCTACGGACTTTCGCTGGTTTGTCAGCGACCTGGTGTTACAGGACACCGACGGGCGGCGCACGCAGGTGCAATTGCAAGATGCCGACGACGGCCTCATCTACCAGGATGCGTCGCACAGCGTGGCCCTGCTCGGCCAGATCGACGGTTGCAGCCAGTTTGACCGCGTGGAGCATCTCCAGCTGCAGGGTGTGGCGTCCGGTCACCAATTCACCGAGGCCTGTTTCACGCTGGGCGTGCCCTATGCCCTCAATCATCTGGATGCGACCGCCGATGACACCCCGAGCCCGCTCAATATTCCGGCGATGAACTGGTTCTGGCGCGGTGGTCACAAGTTCATGAAGATCGACGGCTTCGGTGAAATTGATGCGGAGGGGCATGGCACCGCGTTCAATTTCCACCTCGGCAGTACACGTTGCCACAATGCTGATGGCGTGGATGGCTCCGGGCCGGGAGCGAACCGCCCGCCCGACGCGCCCTGCGAGCAGCCCAATCTCGCCGAATACTGCTTCCCGCTCGCGGAGCTGCAGGCCGGTCGCGTGATTACGGTCGATCCGGCGCGGATCGCCGCGACCACCGACCTCGGGTTCAACACGCCGGGAACACCGCCCGGTTGCGTTGGCTTTCGCAACGACCCGGAGTGCGCCGCGATCCTGCCGCGCATCGGGCTGCCCTACGAGATCAATGGCCGCACGGTGCCCGCCGAGACCGGCGTGCTGTTCCAACTGGCCGCCCCGCAATAGTGGAAGGCGGCATGGGCACCGGCTCGCACGGTACGGAACGAAAGATTATGAGTCTGAGGCTGCTGCCTCTGCTGCTGGTGTCACTGCTGTTGGCGGCATGCGCGCCGTCCGCGCCCTCCGGACCAACTCCCTACACTTTTGACCTGCCACCCGACTTTCCCACACCGCGCGTCAGTCGCGAAAACCCCATCACCGTAGAAAAGGTCGAGCTGGGGCGCCTGCTGTTCTACGACCGGCGGCTGTCCATCAATGAAGCCGGTTCCTGCGCCAGCTGTCACGAGCAGCGCAAGGCCTTCACTGATGGACGCGGGCGCGCCATCGGCCCCACCGGCGAGCTTCACCCGCGCAGCGCGATGAGCCTGGCCAATGCGGTATACAACAGCCGGCAGAACTGGGCGAACCCGATCCTCGGCTCGCTGGAGCAGCAGCACATTGCCGTGCTGTTCAGCACCGACCCGGTGGAAATGGGCTGGAAGGACAACGAAGTCAGGATTCTGCAGCGGCTGGCTGATGACGCGACCTATCCCGCCCTGTTCGCCGCGGCCTTCCCCGAGGAAGCCGAGCCGATCACCCGGATGACGGTCGTCAAAGCCATTGCCAGCTTCAGTGCGACCCTGATTTCCGGCCGTGCGCCGTATGACCGTGGCGAGATGAGCCCCGCGGCCGAGCGCGGCGCCGAACTGTTCAATTCCGAGCGGCTGGAGTGTTTTCACTGCCACGGCGCTTTCAATTTCGCCCAATCCGTGCAGGGCGAACACACCCGGGTCGACACCACCGAGTTCAAGAACACCGGCCTGTACAACATTCCCGGCCCGGCGGACGGGCTGCCCCTGACCACGGGCAACTACCCCACCGGCAACCAGGGCCTTTACGAGTTCAGTGGCCGGCGCTTTGACATGGGCCGCTTCCGTGCGCCCACGCTGCGCAACATCGCGCTTACCGCGCCCTACATGCACGACGGTTCCATCGCCACCTTGAGCGACGTCATCACCGAACACTATGGCCGTGCCGGGCGCACCATCACCGACGGGCCCCATGCCGGCGTGGGTACCGACAACCCCTACAAGGACCCGCTGCTCCAGGGCTTCACCCTTGAACCCGACGAGCTGGCCGATTTGCTGGCCTTTTTCGATGCGCTGACCGACTGGGATTTCATCTGCAACCCCGATTTCGCCGACCCCTTTGGCCATGTGCCCATGCATACGCGCTGTGGCGAGCAAACAGCCCGCCTGACAGCCCCGCAACAGGACTAGGACTCAACCGCGTACAGCATCGTCTGCGCGAATAACCGCTCCACGTCTGGCGGGTTAAGTCGACCGCCGCCCCGCGGCCAGCGCTGCCGCGCCCACGGCGGCACCAACGACGGCGAGCGTTCCCGCATCCATGG
>JBDNBC010000344.1:0-5178 GCA_039768115.1 Oceanococcaceae bacterium | reverse complement strand
GATACGCTTGTACTGACCCTGGTCATGCTTGCCCTGGCTGAGCTTCTCCCAGAACTTCTGGTAACTCGGGCCGCTCGCCTCATCGGCCGGCACGAACATCCGGTGATGCTTGCCCACAATCTCTTCGAGTGTGTAGCCGACCGCATTCAGGAAGTTGTCATTGGCATGCTTGATGGTGCCGTCGAGATTGAACTCGATGACCGCCTGCGATTTGGAGATGGCCGCAATCTGCCCCTTGTAATCGGCGTTGCGCAGCACATCGCGGGTCACGTCAGTGGCGTACTTAACCACTTTGTAGGGCTTGCCATCGGGGTCAAAGATCGGGTTGTAGCTGGCCTCGATCCAGACTTCACGCCCACCCTTGCCAATACGCTTGAAGCGCCCGGCCTCGTATTCGCCGTTGGATAGCTTCTTCCAGAAAAAGGCGTACTCAGAGGATGCCGCCTCGGTCGGCTCAACAAACATGCGGTGATGCTGGCCCTTGACCTCGGCCAGTGAATAGCCGACCGCCGCGAGAAAATTCTCGTTAGCGGTCAGGATGGTGCCGTCGAGTGCAAACTCGATGACCGCCTGCGATTTGTTGATGGCCTTGATCTGATCCGAAAAATCAGCGGCTTCACGCACCCGACGGGTGATGTCGGTGGCGTACTTGACGACTTTGATCGGCTTACCGGCAGCATCGAACACCGGGTTGTACGTGGCCTCAATCCAGACGGCCTGGCCGTCTTTGGTGATGCGCTTGTAGCGGCCAGCATCGAACTCACCACGACCGAGCTTTTCCCAGAAGCGCCGATACTCTGGCGAACGGGCCTGCTCCGGCTCCACAAACATGCTGTGGTGATGGCCCTTGACCTCGTCCAGGGTATAGCCCACGACCTTCAGGAAATTGTCATTGGCGTCGAGAATATGGCCCTGCACGTCGAAACTGATCACCCCTTGCGACCGACCGATGGCCTTGGTGATGGCTTCCTGCTCGCGGATGGTTGCTCGCGCGCCAGAATATTCTTCCAACAGCAACTGGATTCGCCCGGCGAGCTGCTGGATATCAGCAGACGGCGCACTGAGACTAATACCCTGCTCTGGCTTTCCGCTCGCAATAATCTGTTCAATCTGATGATTCAGGTCGTCAATTTCACGGCTTATCGCCGCGCCGCGCCCAAAACCACCGAAGCCAAACCCGTTCTTAGCCATTACATATTCTCCAGAATTATCTTTTCTTAATGTGTGCTTTGTGAAGTGCCCGCATGATCTGTCAGCGCGAGACCCTCGCGCCCGACCAGCTGATCAATGTCAACCAGAATCAGCAAATGATCATCAATGGCACCAAGGCCCGTAATAAACCGGGTATCGAGAGATCCTGCGGAGATTTCCGGCGGAGGGCGAATATGCTCATCGTCCAGCGTAATCACGTCTGATACGCCGTCAACAACCAATCCCACGATGCGATCTTCCACGCTAATCATGATCATCACGGTGAATTCATCGTAGTTTGCAGCGGCCATGCGGAATCGCAGGCGCATATCCACGATGGGAACAATGGTCCCGCGCAGGTTAATCACGCCTTTAATGTACTCCGGCGCATCCGGCAGTTTGGTTACGGTGTCATAGCTGCGAATTTCCTGAACTTTCAGAATATCAACACCGTATTCCTCCTCCCCTAGCCGGAACGTAAGATATTCGCGGTCATCATTTTCATGATGCGCTCCTGAAGGCGTCTTGGTTGAGGTCGATGACGCTTCCGGATGTGTGGTTTGAGACATTGACGTAATCCTTTACGAAATTCTGGAAATTCAGGCGGCAATGGGCCGTGAGCGCTGGCGTGCTGCTCTTTGAAGGCCCCCAACATCAACAATCAGTGACACGCGTCCGTCGCCGAGAATGGTTGCACCCGCGATCCCGGGCACCGGTTTGTAATGCGTTTCGAGATTCTTAACGACCACTTGCTGTTGACCCACCAGTTCATTAATTACGAGAGCAACTTTTTCGTGGTCATCTTCGACAACAACAACCAGACTGGCTTCATTCCGGTCTGCTTCCGTCGAACCGCGATAGCCGAAGAATTCATCCATTCGAATGACCGGAACAAACTCTTCACGTACTTTGAGCAAGCTGCGTTCACCGCCCACGGAGCGCAGATCCGCCGGTTGCACCTGCATGGATTCGACGACGGAGGCCAACGGCAGCACCATGATGTCGTCGCCGACACGCACGGTCATTCCATCCAGAATCGCCAGCGTCAATGGCAATCGAATGGTCACACGTGTCCCTTTACCGAGCTCCGAGGACACATCAACGGCACCGCCGAGCGACTGGATGTTTCTTTTCACCACATCCATGCCCACCCCACGTCCCGAAAGACCGGTGACTTTTTCGGCGGTCGATAGCCCGGGGAGGAAAATTAGATTGAACACCTCGCTATCCGGTGCACCCTCGGCGATATCGACGCCATTCTTGCGCGCCTTGGCCAGGATCTTTTCTCGGTCGAGGCCCTTGCCGTCATCGGCCACCTCAATCACGATATTGCCCCCCTGATGCCAGGCGGAGAGTCGAACGGTTGCCGTTGCATCCTTGCCGGCGGCCTTGCGATCCGCCGGCATCTCGACGCCGTGATCGATGGCATTCCGGACAATGTGATTCAGCGGATCAACGATTTTTTCGATGACGCCTTTGTCCAGTTCCGCGCCCTCACCTTCAGTAATCAGTTTGACCTGCTTGCCCAGCCCGCTGGCCGTGTCCCGAACCAGGCGGGGGAACCGGCTGAACACAAAATCCACCGGCAGCATGCGCGTGGACATGACCGCCTCCTGAAGATGGCGGATGTTCCGGTCGAGCTGGCTCAGGCCCGTCAGCACCGACTCATGCTCGACGGGATCAAGTGCGGCGCCCCGCTGCTGCAACATGGCCTGCGTGATGACCAGTTCGCCAACGAGGTTGATCAGCATGTCGATCTTGTCAACGGACACGCGAATGGAGCTCGTCGACACCGAGTCCTTTTTCGGCTTGGGTCCAGCGGCGGCTGCAGGAGCGGGTCCGCTTGCCGGTTTGTCGCCCTGCTCTTTCGGGGATGACGCTGCGGATGCGGGATCAGCGGCCGCGGGGGCAATGGCGACGGGAGCAGACGGGGTCGAACGCCGAGTCATCTGCAGGCTACAGGCGTCCTCCACCCAGGCAAAAATATCGCGAATGTCGGCTTCGCTGGCCGCGGTTTCGATTTGTACATCCCAGCCCAGTGGGCATGTCTCCGCGTCATGCTCGGTGAGAGGCTTCAGCGCCACCGAATCCACGTGCGTGGTGACATTTCCAAGGCTGGCCAGTGCGCGCAGAATTCGGAGCGGATCATTACCCTGTTGCGCGACGTCGGGCTCCGGAACAAACTGGATATCCCAGGTCGTCATGCCCTTGTCGGCGGCGTCTGACTCGGGTTGCGATGATTGCCGCTCCGGCATGGCTTCCGCTTCGGTGCCATGGGCCAGAATGTCCTGCAGCCGCTGTTCCAGATCGCTGGGCGATGGAATCGGCTCATTTCGGGTCGCCGCCTCCAGCATGGCGCGAGTCGCGTCCACGCCTTTGAGTAGCACATCGACGATTTCTGAAGACCATCGACGCTTGAGACTGCGCATCTCCTCCAGGAGCGTTTCGAGCAGATGGGTAAACCCGCCAATCTCGGCAAAGCCAAACGTGCCGGCGCCGCCTTTGATCGAATGGGCCGCCCGAAATATGGCATTGACGACTTCCGGGTCCACCGACTCTGCCGAGGGATCAAGGCCGAGAAGACCTGACTCCATGGCGTCGAGGCCTTCAAAACTTTCATCAAAAAATGTTTGATGAAACTGGCTCATGTCGAGGCTCATGGCGATCTCCTCAAGCTAGCACGCGCTGAATGGTGGATAGCAGCTGATCGGGGTTGAAGGGCTTGACGATCCAGCCGGTCGCACCGGCATTTCGTCCCTCCCCCTTCTTGTCGGTGCCGGCCTCTGTCGTCAACATGAGGATCGGGATGAACTTGTAGCTGGGAAGCTCGCGCAGCTTGCGCACCAGCGACAGGCCGTCCATACGCGGCATGTTGACGTCGGCCAGGACCAAATCGAAGCTGCCGCCCTGGGCCTTTTCCAGGGCGTCCTGCCCGTCTTCCGCCTCGACGATGGTGTGCCCAGCAGATTGGAGCGTGAACGACACCATTTGACGCATGGATTTCGAGTCATCGACAGCCAGAATGGTCGCCATGGGATAGTCCTCAGAAGAATCGATATGGGGAGATGATCATTGCGAGCTCAGGTGCAATTGCCGGGCCATGCCCAGGTCATGCGCAGCCGAGGCGATCACCTCCGGCTTCTGCGTCCACGCCACGGTTTTTTTACGCGCGTCAAGCTCAAGAAAAAGTGAAGCCAGCAAGGCCATGCCGGTCGCATCGACCTTGACCGTTGGCGTGCCATCAAGCTGTAGCGACGCGCTTTCCAGCGTATCCAGGCTCTCCAGCCACGCCGTACGTAACGTCGCGGCCTGGGCAATTACCAAGTGCTCGGGAAGAGTGAGGGTCATGATGATGTTGTCCGCAGTGGGGTGAATCGGGGCACCGAATAGATCGGCTCAGGCCGCGTGGGTTTGCCGCCCGTGTATGGCCGCAATCAGAGCCTGTTCTGCGGCCGCGCGTCGCGTGCCGGCCTCATCTGGCAGGGCGGCTGTCGATGCGTGCGTCGGCGTCTTCGTGGTTGGCGTTGAGGGGGCACTCGACGACTTCACGTCGGGCGTGCCCACCGGCGACGGTGAGCCGCGGTGGGCGTGCGGCGCGACGGCATCCTGACGACGCTTTTCCAGCTGCTTGACCCGCTGAGCGATCCGGGCTTGGTGCAGCTCCATGGAATAGCTCTTCATGTCCAGATTGGCGCTCACTGTCGTCAGCGTTTGCAAGCCATCACGCAGATTCGTCAACGCCTCTTCCGTGGCATCGGCGTATGCCAGCTGCGCCTTGTGCACGGCTTCCAGTTGGCGCACCAAGGTGCGCTGCGACGCGGCCACGGTGTCAAGCCGGCGGGTCTGCCGCATCAGCAGCACCCCGAGACCGAAAACGGCACCGGCAAGGGCCATCAACGCCACCCACTCCGGACTGATGCTCAACGACGTCATGCCGCGTTCTCCAGAATGTGATCCAGGTTGAGCAACGCCACAAAGCAGTCACCG
>JBDNBC010000343.1:0-3791 GCA_039768115.1 Oceanococcaceae bacterium | reverse complement strand
GTCCGGGCTTCTGTGTCATCAAGGCGTCCAGTGAATGCCCTGCGATGCGGTCATGGATGGTGGGCGGCGCCAGGCATT
This sequence comes from Oceanococcaceae bacterium, assembly GCA_039768115.1. GTDB lineage: Bacteria > Pseudomonadota > Gammaproteobacteria > Nevskiales > Oceanococcaceae > MS8. Next base: position 3,713 of record JBDNBC010000343.1, on the reverse strand, counting down.
TGGCCTGGTAATGGCGGGCCCAGTGCGACGCCAATGCCGGGGTGTCATGGAACGGCGGCAGAACGATGAAGCGGGCGCGCCCGTCTTCGGGGAAACCGGAGGCTTCTGCGCGCAACCCGCGGGTCAGGGCCGCGCTGATGACGTCCAGCGGCAGGGTTGCGGCCAAATGCTGAACGCGCTCGGCGCTGAGCGTGTGCAGATCTTTCTCCGCCTTCGCGGGGGCCACCGCCGCGGCGGGTTGTGGCCTGATGATGCGCCACAGGTTGCTGCCGAATCGTCGCGCATTGCCCTGCGCGGGCAGGCTCGGCGGGCTGTAGTCACGGACCGGGATGACCCGCCAGGCCGACGGATTCTCCTCCGTCGTGCTCATGGTGCGCGGTGCCTAGTCGCGCCCGTACTGCTGATCAAGATACGCACAGATATCGGCGGACTCGAACATCGCGGTCTCCGTATTCGGATCAATCAAATAGGGAACCTGGATCTGTCCGGTGCGCTCCAGCAGTTGTTTGCGGTTTCGCCCGTTCACCGGCTGGCCAGGGAACATACGGTCGCGAAAGGCCGGCGTTCCCATGTCCTGCCATTTGGCCTTGCCGGTGTTGCGCAGGATGTAGGGCAGCTCCAGTTCACTGAGCTTTTCGCGCACCAGCCGCGAATAGGGGCTGGATTCGAAGCTGTACAGCTCGAGCGGTTGGTTCGGGGCGTCAGCCCCCTGGGCGCTGGCCTGCAGGCCGCGCAAGGGACGGGCCAGCGTGCCCAGCTGCGCACGCAGTACCGCGGCTCCCGCGCCGAGCGGATAGCGCGGCTGCCGGCCGTCACAGTAGGTGGCGTACAGGTACGCCACAATCTCCCGCGAGTCCTGAATGACGGTCCCGGTATTCGGGTCCACCAGCAGCGGGAACTGCATTTTGCCGGTCAGCTTCTGGGCTTCGGGACGAAAGCGTCGGCCGCCACGCGGGCAGGGCCGGATCTCGGCGTCAAGGTCAAGCTCGGTCAGGGTTTCCCGCACCAGCCGACAGTACGGACAGGCCTCGAATTCATAGAGCACCAGCATGTGTTGTGGCGCCTTTTCCGCCGGTCGAAAACAGGCCGTTCCCCGCCAGCCCGCCAGACTGCTGGCCGCAACCGAACTGGTCACGGTCAGCAGGCGCTGGAGGGAATTCACGCGGTGGCGTCCGGCAGGGTGTAGTCGGCAAATTGCTCGCGCAGAGTCATTTTCTGCACTTTGCCCGTCGCGCCATGCGGCAGTTCGTCAACAAACTCGACGGCATCCGGCGTCCACCACTTGGCGATTTTGCCCTCAAAGAAGGCAAGCATGTCCTCGGCGCTGAGCTCGGCATCGGGCTTGCGCACCACAATCAGCAGCGGGCGTTCGTCCCACTTCGGATGCGCCACACCGATCACGGCCGCTTCGGCCACGGCCGGGTGCCCCATGGCGGCATTCTCCAGATCGATGGAGCTGATCCATTCGCCGCCGGACTTGATGACGTCCTTGGTGCGGTCGGTGATCTGCATGTACCCCTGCGGGTCGATGGTCGCGACGTCACCCGTATCAAACCAGCCGTTCTCGTCCAGCGTCGTGACATCCGGGCGGTTGTAGTAATCGCCGATGATCCAGGGCCCGCGCACTTTCAGCGCGCCGTAGGTCTTGCCATCCCAGGGCAGTTCATCACCGGCATCATTGAAGATGCTCATCTCCACCGGGAACACCGTGCGGCCCTGTTTGGCACGCCGTGCCCATTGCGCATCCGCATCCAGTTCATCGTGGCCGGCGATGGGCTGGTTGATGGTGCCGATCGGGCTCATTTCGGTCATGCCCCAGGCATGCACGATCTCGGCCTGATACTCGTTCTGGAAGGCTTGCATCAGCGAGGGCGGGCAGGCCGAACCGCCGACAATCATCCGCTGCACCGAGTCGATACGCTTGCCACTGCTCTTGAGGTAGTTCAGCAGTCCCAGCCAGACGGTGGGTACGCCCGCCGCCAGCGTGACCTTTTCGCTTTCCATCAACGTCTGCAGGGTCTCACCGTCGCCCATCTTCGGCCCGGGGAACACCAGCTTGGCGCCGACCATCGCCGTGGCGTAGGGAATGCTCCAGGCATTGACGTGGAACATGGGCACGACGGGTAGCACGCAGTCGGTAGCGCCCACGCACATGGCGTCCTTGGCGGCCGAGGCCATGGCATGAAGGATGGTCGAGCGGTGCGAATACAGCACGCCCTTGGGGTTGCCGGTGGTGCCCGAGGTGTAGCACAGCGAGCTGGCCGTGTTCTCGTCAAACTCCGGCCAGTCGAAGGTGTCCGGCTGGTCGGCGATGATGGCCTCGTAGGACAGCAGCTCGAAACCGTAATCGCCCTCGGGCAACTTGTCGGCAGGGCAGAGCACGATGGCGCCCTTGAGATGCGGAACCTTGCCCTTGATCGCGCCCAGCAAGGGCACGAACGCGGCGTCAATCAGCAGCCACTGGTCTTCGGCATGGTTGAGGATGTAGACCAGCTGCTCGGGGTGCAGGCGCGGGTTGAGCGTGTGCAGCACGGCGCCCATGCAGGACACCCCGTAGTAGCACTCGTAGTGCCGATAGTCGTTCCAGGCCAGCGTGCCTACCCGGTCGCCCAGGCCCACGCCCCGTTCAGCCAGCGCATTGGCGAGCTGAGCTGCCCGCTTCATGGCGGCGCCAATGGTGGTGCGATGCTGCGGGTTGTCCATCGTCACCGAGACGATTTCGACATTCGGATGGTTGCGTATGGCATGCCGCATCAACGCGTTGATCGTGAGCGGCATATTCATCATCAGGCCATGCATGATGGTTGGTCTCCCCTGATTGTGGGTGGATTACTGTTCGAGCAAATCGAGCTTGCCGGGCTTGCCATCCCAGTCGGTGGCATCGGCGGGCGGCTCCTTGCGCTCGTTGATGACCGGCCAGGAGCGCGACAGTTCAGCATTGAGCTCGAGAAAGTGCGCCTGATCTTCCGGCAGGTCGTCCTCGGCGAAGATCGCCTCGGCCGGGCATTCCGGCTCGCACAGGGTGCAGTCGATGCACTCCTCCGGGTCGATCACAAGAAAATTTGGCCCTTCGTGAAAGCAGTCTACGGGGCAGACTTCAACGCAGTCGGTGTACTTGCACTTGATGCAGTTTTCGGTGACGACAAAAGCCATGCGCGTGTTCCGGTAGAGACGAGGCGGAGATTGTAGCCGTGAGGCCGCGAGGCGTCAGTCGCTGCTCGGGCCGAGGCGCCCCGGGAAGTGCGTGAAGTCAGCCGTATGGAAGCCGAAGTGGCCCGTCCGGCGGTCCTCAAAATACCGCTTGAGGGTGTAGCGCACTGTGGCGAAGGCCAGATCATCCCACGGGATATCGTGCTCCGCGACCAGCTGGATTTCCGTGCTTTCCGGCGTCAGAGCAAAATCCGGCGTGCGCATCCGGGCACGGTAGAACAGATGAATCTGGCCGATGTACAACACGTTGATGAAGCTGAACAGCGCGCCCATCTCCACATCAGCACACGCCTCTTCGCGGGTTTCGCGCGCAGCACCGCCGGCACAGGACTCGCCCATTTCCAGAAAACCGGCCGGCAGGGTCCAGTGGCCCAGACGCGGCTCAATGCCCCGTCGACAGAGCAGGATTTTGCCTTCCCACTCCGGAATGCACCCGGTCACCACCTTCGGATTCACGTAGTGCACGTGCTCGCACTGCGAGCAGACCGCGCGCGGCTGGTGGT
>JBDNBC010000342.1:0-4886 GCA_039768115.1 Oceanococcaceae bacterium | reverse complement strand
TCGACGGCACGCCGGTGCTGCCCGCCGCCGGTGCTGCGGAGTGGCTGGCGGAAGTCGCCCAGGCGACGTGGCCCGACTGGCAGGTGGCCGAAGTGGCGGACCTGGATGTGCTGGCCGGCGTGCCGCTGCGCGACGATCAGCCCCGGGCCCTACAGGTACTGGCCAAGGCCTCCAGTCACTCCGGCGATGGCGATCAATGGGCCACGCTGGACTTGCGTGCCGCCGGTGATCCGCGGGCCCTGTACCGGGCACGCGTGCGGCTGGTGCTGCCGCAAGTGGATCTTGCTGCCGACGCGCCCGCGCTGCCGCCCGCACTGACCGGTGCCACCACACTGGACATCGCGCAGGCCTACCGTGAGCGCCTGTTCCATGGCCCGCGCTTTCAATTGGTTGACCGCATCGAGGCCCTTGATGAGGCGGGCATCGATGTGCTTCTGCACCCGAGCTCTCCGGCGGAGTGGATTACCCATGCCGCGGGCCGCTGGATGTTCGACCCGGGCGTGCTCGACTGTGCGCCGCAGTTGGCCATCGTCTGGGCGCGACATTTCCACGACACCACCGTGTTGCCGTCGCGCTTTGGCCGGGTGCAGCGTCTGCAGCCGGGGCCGCTGCCCGCGCGCCTGCGCCTGCAGCTGCGGGTGCGGACCTACGCCAACGCGCAGATGCGCTACGACGCCTGGGTTTCCGATGCTGACAGCGGCACGCTGTATCTGGCGCTGAGTGACATTGCCGGCACGGGCTCGGCGGCGCTGAATCGCCTGGCGGGGACCACGGCGTGAGCCGGATGCGTCACGACGCCGAGCCGATTGCCATCGTCGGCATGGCCGGCACGTACGCCGGTGCGGCGGACCGCGCCCAGTTCTGGCAAAACGTGCTCGACAAGCGCGATTGTGTCGAGGACGCGCCGGCCGACTGGCTGGGCGATTTCTTCGACGCCGACAGTGACAGCAACGACCGCATCTACTCGCGCCTGGGCGGGTTCCTGCGCGGTAACGCGCGCTTCAATCCGGTCTCTTTCGGCATCATGCCGCGCGCCGTGGATGGCGGCGAGCCCGACCAGTTTCTGGCTCTGCATCTGGCCCGCGAGGCCCTGCGCGATGCCGGCCTGCTCGATGCCGACTTTGACCGCCGCCGTGCCGGCGTGGTGCTCGGCCGTGGGACATACATCAACCGCGGCTATACCAACCTGCTGCAGCACGGCCTGATTGTTGATCAGACGCTGAACCTGCTGGCGCAGGCGCGGCCCGACCTCGGCCCCGCCGAACTGGCCGAATTGCGCCGGTCGCTGAAGGCGCAGTTGCCGCCGTTCCACACCGAGATGGCGGCCGGCCTCGTGCCCAACGTGACCAGCGGCCTGATCGCCAACCGCCTCGACCTGATGGGTCCGAACTACATCCTGGATGCGGCTTGCGCGTCGACCCTGATTGCGATTGATCACGCCGTGGCCGATCTCCAATCCGGCCGCGCAGACCTGATGATTACGGGCGGCGTGCAGGCGTCGACGCCACCGCAGATCGTGATGATCTTCTGTCAGCTCGGCGCGATTTCACGCGGGCGCTTGCGGCCCTTTTCGCGCGACGCCGGCGGCACGCTTCTGGGCGAGGGCGCCGGTCTTTTCGTGCTCAAGCGGCTGGCGGATGCTCAGCGCGATAACGATCGCGTGTATGCCGTGATTCGCGGCATCGGCTCCTCGTCGGACGGCAAGGCCAAGGGCCTGTTGGCACCGCGCCCCGAGGGCGAGGAACTGGCCATCCGCCGTGGCTACGAAAACGCCGGGGTCGATCCGTCCACCGTTGAACTGATCGAGTGTCATGGCACCGGCATCCCGCTGGGCGACGCCACGGAAGTCGGGTCGCTGCGCCGGGTCTTCGGTGAGCGCACCGGGCCGGCCCCGCGCATCGCGATCGGCTCAGTGAAGTCGATGATCGCGCATTGCCTGCCGGCGGCGGGCAGTGCGGCGCTGATGAAAATGGCCATGGCCCTGCATGACAAGGTACTGCCGCCGACGTTGTGTGATGAGGTCGATCCGGCGCTGGAGCTGGAGAAAACCCCGTTTTACGTCAACACCGAAACCCGCCCGTGGATCCATGACCCGCGCACCCCGCGGCGTGCCGGCGTCAATGCCTTCGGTTTTGGCGGGGTCAATGCGCATCTGGTGGTTGAGGAGTTTCTGCCGCGGCCGGAGCGCGTACAGGTGGCGGTCCGCCTGCCTGCGCAGGACCGCGAGCTGTTTACGCTGGCGGCAGACAACCGCCCGGATCTGGTTGCGGCCGCAACGGCGCTGGCCACGGCGGCGGAGGCGTTGCCCGCGGCGGATAACGCGGCCTTCCTGGCCCTGCAGCAGCCCGCGTCCGCGGGGGCGCACCGCGCCTGCCTGGTTGCGGAGAACGCCGGTGATCTGGCCAAACGGGCCCGCGCCCTGGCCGACAAGCTCGGCACCGCCGACGCGGCCTTCACTACCCGCAACGGCAGCGCTTACGGCCATGGCGATGCGCCGGGGCGGCTGGCTTTCGTCTTTCCCGGTGAGGGCGCGCAGTATCCGGGCATGCTGGCCGGGCTGGCGCGGCGCTTTCCCGCCGTACGCAGCTGGCTGGACTTTGTCGAGGGCAATGCCGCGGCCGATGCTCACCCGCGGCCGCGCGATGTGCTGGCCCCGGCTCCGACGGCGCTCAACGACGGCCAGCGTGCCGCGCTTGAGGCCCGACTCTATGAAATGGACCTCGCCTCCGAGTCGATTTTTGCGGCCAGTCAGGGCCTGTTTGCCCTGCTCGGGGCCTGCGGTATCGCGCCGGATCTGGTGCTCGGCCACTCCACCGGCGAGCATGCCGCGCTGGTCGCCGCCGGGGTGTATGGCGACGTCGATGCGGCGGCGCTGTCGGCCCTGACCGAGCAGCTCAACGGCGCGTTCCTGCAATTGCAGCACGATGGCGCGATTGCCACCGGGGCGCTATTGACCGTCGGCGCTCTGGATGCCGCGACCCGCGAGACGGTACTGGCGGATTTTGCCGATAGCGCCTGCGTAGCCATCGATAATTGCCCGAATCAGGCCGTGGTTTACGTCGATAAGGAACGGGCCGATACGGTGCGCCGGGCGCTGATCGCCGCGGGCGGCATCGTCGCCGAACTGCCCTTTGATCGCGCTTATCACACGGATCGCTTCGCCCCCGTCACCGCAGCCTTTCGCGCCGTCATGGCCGACATACCGGTGCAGGCAGCGCGCATCCCCGTGGTCTCCTGCGCGACAGCCGCGGCATTCCCGGCGGATGCCGATGCCATCCGCGATCTGGCCTGTGCTCAGTGGTCGGCGCCGGTGCGCTTCCGTGAAACGGTGCTGCAACTGGTCAACGACGGCGTCGGTGCCTTTGTCGAAGTGGGACCCAGCGGCAACCTGACGGCCTTTATCGCCGATACGCTGAAAGCGGCGGGGCAGGCCGGTGATGTACTGGCCATGTCGTGCAACACGCGCCGGCAAAACGATCAGGCGACCTTCCTGGGTCTGCTTGGGCAGCTCTGGTGTGCGGGCTATCCGGTAGATCTGGAGGCCGTGATGCGGCCGGAGAGCGCTATAGCCGCCGATGCCGCGGCCAAGCCCGCGCCGGCGCTGAACACCGTGCTCCCGCAGTTGCGCTGGCCGGAGGGCTTTGCGTTGCCCGCTGCGGCACCGGGTGGGGAAGGCAAGCCGGAACCACAGATGTCGCCGATGTCACCAATGTTGAACGGCGATCGCGGTCGTGAGCTCGGAGCAACGGGTGTATCCGACGGGACGGCAGACGCAGAAGCCTCGTCGAACACGCCGACGGACCGGCCGGAAGCTTATTCGGTGCAATCGGTGCAATCGGTGGATCTGCCCCGGTCTTCGATGTCCGGGCATCACGCAGCGCCGGCCGACGCCAACACCGCCATCCTCACGCAGCATTTCGCGCTGATGCAGGATTTTCTGGCGCAGCAGCAGCGCGCGCTGGATGATTTTTCGGCCTCGGTGTCCCCGACAGTAGGTTTCCCGACGTCGATAGCCCCGGCGATGGCGACGGCCGCACCCTCGTCCACGCCTACTTCGCCGGCGCAGGCTGCACCGCTGCTGCTTGAAGCGCTACCGCAAGTCCAGGGCGACCGGGCTGCCTGTGATCTGCGTCTGGATCCGGCGCGGCATCTGTATTTGCAGGACCACACCCTGGGCAAACCGGCCTCGCGCGCGGAGCCGCAGCGGTTGCCGCTGGCGGTCGTGCCCTTCACCTTCAGCCTCGAGTTGCTAGCCCAGCTGGGCGTGACGCTGGCGCCGGCCGGCTGGGTGCTGGTTGAGGCCCGGGAGGCACGCGGGCATCGCTGGTTGGCGCTGGATCATGGCGTGCTGGATTTGCGTCTGGACGCGCAGCGCGTTGCGCAGGACGCCCAGCGTTGCACGGTGCGGGCGCAGATCGATGACGGCCGGAGCGGCCCGGCGTTCGAGGTGACCTTGCACTTTGCCCCCGGATATCCGCCGGCCCCGGCCGTGCAGCCGCCGGTGACGCCCGAGCCCATTCGCCACAATCCGCCCGAAGCGCTCTATGCCCAGGGCATGTTCCACGGCCAGCGCCTGCAGGGCGTGGTGGGCCTGACGGGATGGAGCCCAACAGCCATCGCCGGCACGCTGCGCAGCCTGCCGCTGGCGCATCTGACCACGGCCGCGAGCGGTCAGGGGTGGCATTGCGACCCCGTCGTACTTGATGCGGTGGGTCAGCTCGCCGGCTACTGGCTTAGCGAGAAATACAACGCCGGCTTCAATTGCTTCCCGTACCGGGTGGGGGCTTTGCGCTTTTATGCGCCGCCTACGCCGCCGGACCAGACCTTGCCTTCCACCGGCCGCTTTCGCGAGCAGGGTGAGGATGCCTTTGCGGTGGACTGGCAGG
>JBDNBC010000341.1:0-8816 GCA_039768115.1 Oceanococcaceae bacterium | reverse complement strand
TGGCAGATGACGGGAGAACCTGTACCTGACCGTTGAAGCCCGCCGCGACGAGGGGGCTTCGCCGACAAGCGCCGGGCAGGACGTCGATGTGCTGCTGCGCCCCGATGACATTCAGCACGACGACCGCAGCACCCTGGCCGCCACGGTCACACACAAGGCCTTTCGCGGCGCCCAGATCGTCTACCGCCTGCAGCTGCCCTCCGGCCAGACCTTGAAGACGCTGGTGCCCAGCCATCACAATCATCCGCTGGGTCAGCCACTGGGCATCCGCCTGGAAATGGACCATCTGATTGTGTTTCCGCGCAGCGACCGCTCCATGGCCCTGTGAAGGCGCTGCGCACCTGCGGAGGAGGACACCCGGTGCCGGGACGCCGCCCGCCGCGGGCCGCGAGCGCGGTGATTGCCGGCGTGATCGGTCTTGTCGCCAGCGCCGGCCCGCTGGCTACCGCGGCCACGCCGGCCGCCGACCCCGTCAACTTGCCGCCCGTGCAGGTTGTCGGCAATCGCCTTGACCGCATGCTGCAGCAAACCGCAGGCGCCGTCACGCTCGTGGATGGCCCTGCACTCCGCACGCAACTGTCTGTCGGGCTGGCCGAATCGTTGACCCGGGTGCCCGGAGTTCACCTGCAGAACCGCGGCAACTTCGCCCAGGGCGAGCGGATCAGCATGCGCGGTTTCGGCAGCCGGGCGCCGTTTGGCGTGCGTGGTATCCGCATCATCGTTGACGGATTTCCGGAAACACTCCCTGACGGCCAGTCGCCGCTGGATGCCCTTGATCTGGACAGCGCCACCCGCATCGAAGTCCTGCGCGGGCCCGCCTCGGCGCAATACGGCAATGCCGGCGGCGGCGTCATCCTGCTCCAGACCCGCGATGGCACCGCGGCTGACGCCGGGCCCTATGCCCTGATTCGGGGCGGCAGCGATGGATTCCATCGAACCACCGTGGGCACCGGTGGCCGCTCGGATGCCGGCAATATCCACATCAACCTCAGCCACCTGGAGCGCGAGGGCGCCCGCGCCCAGAATGCCGCACGGCGTACCCGGCTGAACCTGCGCGGCGGCCGGGATCTTGATGCGCAGCAACGGGTAGACGTCGCCCTGACCGTGGTCGACCTGCCACGCGCCGAAGACCCGGGAGGGTTGACCGCCGCGCAGCTCCGCACTGACCCCCGCCAGGCCGCACGATTCTCGACGCTGCTGAATGCGGGGAAACAGGTCGAGCAGCAGCGGCTGGGTGTGCGCTATCGGCACGATGACATTGGCCCGGGCACCCTGCGCATTGATGCCTTCGCCCAGCAGCGCGACTTTATCCAGCAGTTGCCCTTTCCCGGCCCGAGCCGCGTCGGTTTCGCCCGCGACTTCTATGGCCTCGGCGTGGACTATCAATTCGCGACGCAGGCCGGGGGACGTCCTCTGCGTCTGCTAATCGGTATCGAACAACAACAACAACGCGATGACCGGCAGCGGCAACGGGTCGCCGCCAGCGGCACCGTGGGCGACACCATCCAGCGCGAGCGACAAAGCGCCGACAGCACCGGCATCCATGCGCAACTGGATCTTGACCTGACCGCCCGCACCACGCTGAACGTCGGCCTGCGCCATGACCAGTTGCGGCTGAGCATCCGCGATCGCCTGCTTGACGACGGTGATGCCAGCGGCGCCCGGCGCTTCAGCGAAATCAGCGGCAGTATCGGCCTGACGGGGCCAGCACCGGAACAGGGGCAATGGTTTATCCGGGTGGGCAGCGTGTTCGAATCGCCAACCTTTACCGAGTTCGCCCGCCCGGACGGGAGCAGCGGCTTCAATCCTGCGCTGATGCCACAGACAGCCCTGAGTGTGGACCTGGGCTGGCGCAACAACCCGCGCGACCGAACTCACGTCGAACTCACACTCTTTGGCGCCCGCGTAGCGGACGAAATCACACCCTTCGTCGTCGACGAACGAACGGTCTACCAGAATGCCGGCCGGACCCATCGCGCTGGCATCGAGTGGCTGTTGCGCCATCAACTGGCAGCGGACTGGACGGCGACGGTCAGCGCGACCTGGGCGCGCTATCGCTTTCAGCGCTTCATCGATGCCGATGGCAGCGTGCAGGACGGCAATACCCTGCCCGGCATCCCGCAACAGTCCGGCTTTGCGGAGCTGTCATGGAACCACGCCGGGCACTTCGCTGCACTGGGCATGCGCCTGACCGGCAAGCAATATGCCGACAACGCCAACCGGCAGCGCAGTCCCGGCCAGGTCGAAGTCACCCTGCGTGGGGAGTGGTCGCTGCACGATGCCCGGCCCCGGGGCGGGCCTCTGGTGCAGCTGCAGGGCCGGGTGGACAACCTGCTCGACGCGGACGGGGTCGACAACATTCGCATCAACGCCAACCCGGACCGCGACCTGGCCGACCGCGCCTTCTTTGAGCCCGTCACCGGTCGGCAGATGTATCTGGGCCTCGCACTACGCTGGTAAAGCGCCGCAAGAGGCCGGTGTCGCTCAGCGCACGATGATGTCGAGAAACTCCGGGTCTTTGACCCCCTGCCGCAGCAGAAACTGCACCACATCCACGGGCTTGAAATACAGCCGCAATTTCCAGCTGCGGCGATTGCTGCCGGCGTAAACGAAATCATCCAGTCGATCCAGCACCTGTTGCAGCTGGGCGATATCGGCATCGTTGTAGTCCTGGCGCACGCCGTCGATATCGGGTAGCGGGCCATCAACATACCGGCCCAACCATTCCTGCATGCGCTGCTGCAGGTTGCGGCCTTCGTCGCCCGCGAGCACCGCGGGAATGTCCCAACCGCGCCGGCGAATGGCCGGAATGTCGGGCAGCATCAGCGGCGTATCCAGGGTCAACCCCAGCTGCGTGCGACACAGGCTCATGAGGTTCTGAATCACGGCGGGCACGCGCTCCCCATCGGCGCGATTGACCACCAGTGGCAGACGCAGGCTTGCGGCCACCTCGTCGAGCAAGGGCAGGTCATCCGGTGCCAGCTCCTGCAGCTGTTGCCGCATCCAGCCCAGGGTCAGCTCACGCTCGGCATCGGTGCGGCGGGCCTGCTCTTCAATCAGCGCACCGATGCTCTCGTGGCGGCGAAAGACCCGCTGCAACTGCCGAAATAGCGCGCTCTTGATGAAACCGTAGGCGTTCATGACCGCCGCCGGTTCGGGCGCCGTCACCACCACTCCATGGTTGGCAGCGGCAAAAAAGTCGAGCGTGTTGAACGTGACCCCTGCCCCCAGATCAAGCACCACCGCATCAGCCGGAAGCGTCTGCAAATGGCGCAGCAGCTTGAGCTTGGTGGCGTGCGCCAGGTTGGCCATGCCGGGCAGATACTCTGCGCCGCTGATCAGTTCGACCCCGGGGATGCTGGTACCCACCCGCACATCCGCCAGATGCGTCGCCTTGCGGGTCAGGACGTCAGCCAGCGTCGGCGTCGGCCCGCGCACACCCAGATAGGTGTGCAGATTGGCCGCACCGAGGTCGAGATCAACGATGATCACGCGCTGCGAACGAGCCGCCAGTGCCTGGGCCAGCGCGATGGCGACCACACTCTTGCCCACGCCGCCTTTGCCGCCGCCCACGGCATAGAGAACCGGCGCACTCATCGCGGCCCTCGCGCAGCTAAATCACGCCAGTGTATTGCTGTGAATGTCATCCCGCCATGCATGCAAGCCGCGCGCCGCTACACGCCCATGGGCCCGGTCGGCATCCGGCCCCATGCCCTGTGGCATCGGGCTCCAGAAACACAAAGGCCGTGGCCGGAAGTCCTCCTCCCGGCCACGGCCCGATGCCCGCAATAGCTCAGCGCTTGGCGGCGACTTTCTGCATGTTCTGGGTGCGGAAATGATCGTCATCGAAGGTGGTCTGCTCGGCGAGCGGCTCTTCGTTGCTCATCTCCATGGCCAGGTAGCGGCCCGACTGCAGGTCATAGACCGTGCCCGCCGCCGGACCCGTCGAGGCCGTCCACGGGATCACGATGGGGTGATATTCCTGCACGCGCCACAGGGCATCGCGCTTGTCGTAGATATCGGCAAGTACCGCCGTCCAGCTGTCCTCGTCGACATAGAACGTGCGGCGCTTGTATATGTGGCTGGTACCGTCCTTGACTTCACTGTCCACGACCCAGACCCGATGCTTTTCGTAGCGCAGGTACTGCGGGTCGAGGTGACCTTCCTTGGCGATATCGGTGTACTTGGCGCGATCATCCAGCAGCTTGATCGCGTTGTAGGGAATGATCATCTCCTTCTTGCCGACGATCTTCCATGTGTAGCGGTCCGTCGCGCCATTGAACATGTCGAGCTGGTCGTTGGTGCGCAGGCCGTCGGAACCGTTGCCCGGGTTGTCATAGGCCACATTGGGCGCCCGCCGCACACGACGCTGACCGGGGTTGTACAGCCAGGCCCGGCGCGCTTCCTTGACCTGGTCCATGGTTTCGTGGATCAGCAGCACCTGTCCGGCCTGCCGCGGTGGCGCGGTGGTCAGCTGCAGGAAGTAGATCATCACGTTGTCGAGGTCCTCCGGCGTCGCGTCATCGCGCGAGTAGGAGAAGGTCACATCTTCGCGCAGCTTGAACGGCGTGAAGCTGCCGTTGGTCTGGACCGCCAGCTGGGTATTGAAGCGGGTAGTGGAAATGCCGCGATAGCGGGTCTTGTGATTCCACATCACTTCCTTGCCCGACTTGGGAATCGGGAACGGGATGCCGTGAATGGCATTGACCAGGCTCTCGCCGTCATTTTCCAGGCGGGCCTGCGTCGCGTTGCGCTTGGTTGCGGCGTAGAACGCGTCGGTTCCGAAGTAGGTCCGCGCCGTGGTGTAGACGGGAATCTTGAAGGTTTCCGGGTACTGCTTGAGCATGGCTTTCAGGCCCTCGCTCAACAGCTCCTCGTAATCGCCCATGTTCGCGGCGGTGATGGTGTACAGCACCTCGTTGGGCGCCACGTCGGTGTAGGACTCCCAGTGCCGCTCGGTCCCCGGCGCAGGCCGCTTGAAACCGGTCATGCCGCCCGTCCATTCGGGAATGGAACCGTCCGCATTCGCCGCTTTTTCCGCGCCGGTCGGGGTGAGATCCGCTCCGAGGCGTGCCGCTTCCTTGTCGGAAACGCCAGCCGAGGCGGTGCCAGATGCAGCAATCAGCGCCAGAGCAAAAAGCCCCGCAGGCCAACGTGTACGCATGGGATTCTCCTGATGTCTCGAATTGTTTAGGTGCCGCCCTCAAAAACGCGGCGCACCCATCATGCTAACGCGAAAACCGGGGCATTGACAGGCCGGACCGCGGAAAGTCCGGCGCGCTCATCAGCGTCGTGATGGGCCTGATCCGGCCACTACAAATCGAGCGTGACGCCCAGACGCTGCAGTAGCCCGTCCAGCTCGTCATAACTGTGGAAATGCACCGTCAGCGCACCCTTGCCCTGCGCGTCGGTCTGCAGCTGAACCTTGTTGCCCAGATGCTCCTCCAGCAGCCGCGCCAGGCGCTGCCCGTCGCCACCGCCGGATGCCGCCGCGGGCACCTTGGCGGGCGGCACGTCCGATCGAACCCGTGCTTCAAGGCGTCGCACAGACCACTGCCCCGCGACGCACTGCGCAGCCCATAACTCCTGCTGCGCCGGCGGCAGTGCCGCCAATGCCCGGGCATGGCCCATGCTCAGCTGACCCGCATTGACCTGTTCCCGCACTCCCGGCGCCAGGTTCAACAAGCGCAGGAAGTTGGTGACATACACCCGCGACTTGCCAATCCGCTCTGCCGCTTCTCCATGCGTGAGCGAAAGTTGCTCGGAGAGCACCTTCAGGCCCTGCGCGGTTTCCATCGGGCTGAGCGACTCGCGTTGCAGGTTCTCGACCAGCCCCAGAACCAGCGCCTCATCGTCACTGATGTCCTCGCGGACCACTGCCGGAATCTCGTGCTGACCGGCCAGCTGAGCCGCACGCCAACGGCGCTCGCCGGCCAGCAACTCATACCCATCGGCTACCGGTCGCACCACAACCGGCTGAATGACGCCGCTCTCGCGAATGGACTGCGCCAGACCGGCAATCGCATCAGGATCGAAGTGCCGGCGCATCTGCGCCGCTCCCGGGCGAATCTGATCGACCCCCAAATGGCGTATTACAGCGGAACGCATCGCCGAGTTTGCCGGTCCCTGCGTGCGATACTTAGTTGTCTTTTCTCGCTCTGAAGGGCCCATTTCCGTGCAGGATCTCTATTTGAAGTTGCTTGAAGCGGTGGGCGAAAACCCCGCCCGCGAAGGGCTCAAAGATACCCCCAAGCGCGCCGCCAAAGCGATGGAGTTCCTTACCAGCGGCTACCAGATGGCACTGGGAGACCTGGTCAACAACGCGATTTTTGAATCCGGCTCCGATGAGATGGTCATCGTGCAGGACATCGAACTGTTTTCGCTGTGCGAGCACCACCTGTTGCCCTTCATCGGTCGCGCTCACGTCGGCTACCTGCCCAACGGCAAGGTCATCGGGCTGTCAAAGATTCCGCGCATCGTCGACATGTTTGCCCGTCGCCTGCAAATCCAGGAAGCGATGACCCGGCAGATTGCGGAAGCCGTGCAGAGCGTGACCAACGCCCGTGGAGTCGCCGTCGTCATCGAATCGAAACACCTGTGCATGATGATGCGCGGTGTCGAAAAGCAAAATTCCAGCATGACAACCTCGGTCATGCTGGGCACGTTCCGCAACGATCCGCGCACCCGGGCCGAGTTTCTGACCCTGCTGCGCAAGTAAGCCCCGCGGCTGCGGCATTCGTCGCCGTCGCTTCATTCGCTCCACCGGAGGTGCTTCCCATGACACCCTTCTCTCCTGACAGCATCGCTCCACAACGCGAAGTGCTGAATGCCCTCGCCCCGCAGGTAGAAGCGCTGGTCCAGGAACACCTTGACCAGCGGCAGCTGTGGATGCCCAGCGAGCTGCTCGACGACGGCGACCGCGCGCCGCTGCGCGACGCGGCCCGGGGCCTGCCGGAAACGGTACGCGCCGGGCTGGCGCTCAACCTGCTCACCGAAGAGGGCCTGCCGCATTTTCATCGCCTGATTGCGGTGCACATGGGCGAAGACAGCGTCTGGAACCGCTGGAACAACATTTGGACCGCCGAGGAAGATCGTCACGGCTGCGTGCTGCGCGATTACGCCCGCGATTCGGGCATCTTCGACATGGTCGCGCTGGAGCGACTGCAATATGCCTATCTCGAGGCCGGATTCAACCCGGACTGGGGTCGCGACCCCTACAAGTTGCTGGCCTACACCAGTCTGCAGGAGAAGGCGACCCAGCGCGCCCATGGCAACCTGGCCCGGCTGGCCGCAGCGCATGAACCGCGGTTGCAGATGATTCTGTCGCGCGTCGCCGGGGACGAAGCTCGGCATCACCGGTTTTATCGCGATGCCTTTGCATTGATCCTGCGCGAAGATCCCGAGCGCGCCCTGAAGGCAGCCTGGGCGGTCATGCCCAACCTGGCCATGCCCGGGCACACCATTCCCGGTTATGACCGGCTGGCCGATGCCGTGCGCGCGGCTGGCATCTACGGGCCGATGGATTACTGTCTGATCGTGCAGGACCTGCTGGCCACCTGGGGCATTGCCGCGGCGCGCGGTCTGTCCGACCGGGCCGAACAACTGCAGGAACAGCTCATGGCCTTGCCCAAGCGGCTCGAGCGCTTTGCCGATCTGGTCGCCCGTCGCCGCCCCGGCATGCCCCGCATCGATTTCGATTTTCTGCCGCGGGCGCATACGGGTTAGGACGGCTTAGCGGAAATCGTCTGGCATACGCCCCTCGTAGTCCTTCAGCCGATCGAACTGTCCGCGCCGCAAGGCGGCGATAAAGACCGCGGCCGCCGCCGCGACAAAAAACAGCGACAACGGTATCAGCAGGTACAGACTGTTCACGCCGCACTCTCCCGCACGGCAGGCGCCACGCTGAGATCGGGGGCGGGTGTGCGCAGCAGTCGCAGAGCACTCAGGGTGACGAGCAGGGAGCTGCCGCCCATGCCCAGCGCCGCCATCGCCGGGGCGATCCAGCCCATGAAGGCCAGCGGCACCAGCGTCAGGTTGTAGCCCAGCGCCCAGAGGACGTTCTGCAGCGCGATGCGACGGGTACTTTGCGCGACTTCGAGCAAGGCCAGCAGTCCGCGCAGATCATCGCGCAGCAGCAGCAAATCCCCCTGCCCCTGGGCGAGCGACGCCCCACCGCCAAGACTCACCGCCACATCGGCCGCGGCCAGGGTCGGTCCGTCGTTGATGCCATCCCCCACCATCAGCACCCGACCGCCTTCGGCCTGCCAGGCCCGCACACGCGCGAGTTTGTCCTCGGGCTGGGCGCCGGCGTGGACGCCATCAATGCGCAGCGCGGCGGCCAGTCGCGTTACCGGCACGTGTGCATCGCCGCTGAGCAGATGCACGGTCAGACCGCGCGCCTGAAGTTCGGACACGACGGCCAGGGCCTCGGGGCGTAGCACCTCGGCAAAGCCGAAGTCCGCCACGCGCTGACCGTTGCGCTCCAGCCGCACCCAGCGCAGGCCCTCCGCGGCCGGATCGGCACCGGTAGCTGGCGCGACCACCGGCCGCAGACTGCCGGGCACACCGTCCAGGTCACCGCCCACCCCGCCCTGCGGTAGCAGGGTCTGCGCGGGCGCCGGCGCCTCGGAACGGCCGGCGCAGAGCGCGCGAGCAATCGGGTGAGTGATGCCACTTTCCAGCATCGCCGCCCAGCGCCGGGCCGCGGCCTCATCCATGCCCGCAGCGCAGTGCACCGCGCGTAATTGCATGGCGCCGGTGGTCAGAGTGCCGGTCTTGTCGAACACCACATGACGCAGATCGCGCAGGGCCAGCAG
>JBDNBC010000340.1:0-4351 GCA_039768115.1 Oceanococcaceae bacterium | reverse complement strand
GCCGTTTCCCTTCCTGCTTGCCCATCCCTTGCCGGTGGAGACGACGAAGACATTCCGTCCGGGGGGATTGCCGCCCGAAGAGGGGGTGAAACCCGCATCGACGCCGGCATTCAGGTGGCAGGATTTCGCCATCGAGCCCAAATGGGATGGCATACGCGTACAAATTGTGCGGCGGCGGCAGGTGAGCCTGTGGTCGCGTGGGGAAGAAGAGATATCGGCCGCCTTTCCGGAATTGGTCATCGCCGCCGAAGCCCTGCCAGTGGGTACGACTGTGGACGGTGAGCTGCTGGCCTGGCTGCCGGAGAGAGCGGGTGATTCAGGGGCTGTGGCCCCGTTTGCAGAGCTGCAGCGCCGACTGAATCGCAAGACAGCCAGCGCCCGGCTACAAGCGAAAGTGCCGGTCCGGGTGCTGGTATTTGATCTGCTGGAAGCCGGCGGCAAGGATCTGCGCGATCAGCCGTGGGAGTGTCGTCGTTCCCAGCTGGAATCCGTGCTCGCTCATCTGACCGGGCCGGAGAAGCGATGCTTGCAGGCGGCGCCCGTCCTCGCGGCGGAAACCGGCACCGATGCGGCGCGGTTGCGCGACCAGGTCGCCGGGGAGGGAGCGGAAGGGTTGATGCTCAAGCGTCGTGACAGCCGCTATGCCGGGGGCCGTCCGCGCGGACTGTGGTGGAAGTGGAAAATCGACCCGCGCTCGTTCGATGGTGTGTTGCTCTACGCTCAGGCCGGGCACGGACGGCGTGCCGGCTTGCACACCGATCTGACTCTGGCCGTATGGCAGGGCGACACCCTGGTGCCGGTTGCCAAGGCCTATTCGGGGTTGAGCGACGCGGATTTTCGTCAGCTCGATCAGTGGATCCGCCAACACACGCTGGAGCGCTTCGGGCCGGTGCGTCGCGTGCCGCCAGCGCAGGTCTTCGAGATCGCCTATGAGGGCATTCGTCGTTCCGGCCGGCATAAGGCGGGGCTGGCCTTGCGTTTTCCCCGCATTGTGCGCTGGCGCCAGGACAAGACGCCCGCGCAGGCCGACACCCTCGAGCATTTGCAGTCGGTGCTTGTTGATACGCAATCATCCGCGCCCCCGGGGTCTGCACGCCCATGAACCCCGACCAGGATTCTCTCGCCGAATGGATGCGCACTACGCGCGGCTGGCAGCCGCTGGCGCATCAGACGACGCTGTGGGCGGCTGCCGAGCGCGGTGAGTCCGGGCTGTTGATCGCCCCCACCGGCCATGGCAAATCGCTGGCGGCACTGGGCTCTGTACTGCGTGCCGACATTCCTGCGGCAGCGCCCGGCCCGCTGCTGTTGTGGATCACCCCGTTGCGCGCCCTGGCCGCGGATCTTGCCGGCGAGCTGGCGCAACCTCTCGCAACACTGCGACCGGCATGGCGGGTGGAATGCCGCACGGGCGATACCACCGCCGCGGTGCGCGCGCGCCAGCGCAAGGCTCTGCCGCAGATTCTGCTGACCACGCCGGAATCAGCCAGCCTGCTGCTCAGCTATCCCGACACGCTGACACAACTGTCGCGGCTGCGAGCGGTGATCGTCGACGAATGGCATGAACTGCTCGGCAACAAACGCGGCGTACAAACCCAGCTGGTGCTGGCGGCATTGCGTCGTCAGGCGCCCGGGCTGGTGACCTGGGGGTTGTCGGCCACCGTCGGTAATCCGGAGCAAGCCTGTGCCGCGCTGGTGCCGGATTCCGGGCAGATCATTCGCGCGCCGCAGCGCAAGGCGATCGATGTGGTGTCGCTGCTGCCCAAAGACCCGGGTCACATCACGTGGGCAGGGCATCTGGGTCTGAATATGCTGCCGCAGGTCATGGACGCGTTGGCCGCGGCCCGTACCACGCTGCTGTTTACCAACACCCGCGCCCAGGCGGAGCTGTGGTTCGAGGCCATTACCGCCAAGCCGGGATGGGCGAAGGGCGTGGCTCTGCATCACGGTTCGCTCGACGCTCGCGAGCGCCTTCTGGCGGAACAGGGTCTCAAACATGGGCATTTGCGCTGTGTGGTGGCGACCTCCAGCCTGGATCTGGGCGTGGATTTTTCGCCCGTGGACCTGGTGATTCAGATCGGTTCACCGCGGACCGTGGCGCGACTGGTCCAGCGGGCGGGGCGGGCCGGTCATGCCCCGGGGCAGCCCAGCCGGATTCTGTGTGTGCCCAGCCACACACTGGAGCTGGCCGAGTTCGCTGCGGCGCGGGTCGCCGTGCAGGCGGGGCGGGTGGAGCCGCGCATCCCGGCACAGGGCGGGCTGGATGTGCTCGCCCAGCATGTGCTGACGCGCTGTCTGGGTCAGCCGCAGAACGCCGAGGCGCTGCAGGCGGAAATCCGTACCGCGGCAGCCTATGCCGATCTGCCGGATGCCCACTGGGAATGGGTATTGGATTTTCTCGGCCGCGGAGGCGAGGTGCTGCGGGCCTATCCCGAATATCGGCGGCTGGCGATGGATGGCAAAGGTCGGCTGACCGTGGCCGACGCTACAGTGGCGCGGCGGCATCGCCTGCAGATTGGCACCATCGCCGCCGATGCCGTCG
This sequence comes from Oceanococcaceae bacterium, assembly GCA_039768115.1. GTDB lineage: Bacteria > Pseudomonadota > Gammaproteobacteria > Nevskiales > Oceanococcaceae > MS8. Next base: position 1,812 of record JBDNBC010000340.1, on the reverse strand, counting down.
TGCGTTTGCGCTGGGTGCGCGGTGGCGGTGTGGGTCATGTGGAAGAGAGCTTTATCGCGCGGCTCAAGCCCGGTGATGCGTTCCTGTTTGCCGGCCGCGCTCTGGAACTGGTGCGGGTGGATGGGCTGACAGCGCAGGTGCGTGCGGCGCGTGGCAAGCGGGTGGCGGTTCCGCGCTGGAGCGGAGGGCGACTGCCCTTGTCCGAGCCCCTCGTCGGCGCATTTCTTGAGCTGCTGCATCGCGCGTCCGGGCCCAGCGTCGAACCGGCTGACATGGCGGATACGGCGGACGCAGCGAACGCGACATCAGACGAACGGCGCGGTGGCGTGGTGCCGGAACAGGCCGCTCTCCGCGCCCTGCTTGCCCGGCAGCGTGCGGAGTCGGCCTTGCCGTCGGCGCACTATCTGCTGGTCGAAACGACCCGCAGCCGCGAAGGCTGGCACCTGTGTCTGTACCCCTGTGCCGGTCGCGCGGTGCATGAGGGGCTGGGCGCGTTGATGGCCTGGCAGGCCAGCCAGCAAGGTCCGCGCTCGATCACCGTGGCGGCGAACGATTACGGGGTCGAATTGCTCTCGACTTCACCCTGGCCGGTGGACGAATCCTGGTTGCGGGCGCTGCTGGTGCCGGCGGACCCGGCGCAAGTCCTCGATCAGGCCATCAATGGCGTCGAGCTGGCGCGACGACATTTTCGCGAAATCGCCCAGGCGGCCGGGCTGGTGTTCACCGGCTACCCGGGCCGAGGCAAGAACGCGCGTCAGGTGCAGATGTCGACCGGTTTGCTGTTCGACGTGTACTGCCGCTACGACCCCAACAACCCGCTGCTGGCGCAAACCCGCCGCGAGGTGCTGGAACGCGAGCTTGATGCCCCGCGGCTGTACGCCACACTGACGCGGCTAAGAACGCTGCCAATCCGCTGGCATACCACGGCGCGCCTGACACCGTTTGCCTTCCCGCTATTTGCCGAATCGCAGCGCCAGCAACTCTCCAGCGAAGCGCTGCACGACCGCTTGCGCCGCTATCAGCAGCAGTGGGGTGGGGGCAATCCTGCCGTCCCCGTGTCGGTGACGGCATGACCGGCCCCCATGCCACGATCACGCTGTCCCCGAGCGTGGGTCCGCTGCATCTGCTCCCTGAGCGCGCCATATGGTGGCCGGTGGCGCAGGCGCTGTTGGTGGCCGACGTGCATTGGGGCAAGGGCGCGGCACTGCGCCGGGCCGGTGTCGCCGTGCCGCAAGGCAGTACCGCGGATGATCTGATGCGGCTCGATGCCCTGCTGGCGCGATATCCGGTGCGGCAGCTCATTGTGCTGGGCGACCTGGTGCATCGGGTTCCGCATGATGGGGATCTTGCATGGGTGCGGTCGGTTCGTGCGTGGCGCGAACGTCACGCGCCGCTGCGGATGCGGCTGGTGCTTGGCAATCATGATCGGGTAAGCCGGTCTTCGCGGGTGCGGGCGATCCCGACTCCTGACCACCGCAATGCCAGTAGTGAACCGCCGGATAGGGATTTTGTCGCTTCGGCCGCAGTGGCTCGCGACGACCGATCCGGGCTGGAGCGGCTCGGGGACTGGGAGCTTCTGTCCGAGGGTCACCGCGAGGAGGGTCTGTCGTTGTGGCACCACCCGCCCCGCAATCTCGACGGCCCCAGCGTGGCGGGCCACTGGCATCCGGTGACGACCGTTCGTGCCGGTGCCCGTCAGCGTGTCCGTCTGCCGGTGTTCTGGATTTGCGGGCAGCGGCTGATATTGCCTTCATTTGGCGGTCTGACCGGAGGTCATCCGGTGCCGCCCGACCCGCGTAATCAATTGTGGGG
>JBDNBC010000339.1:0-4044 GCA_039768115.1 Oceanococcaceae bacterium | reverse complement strand
GTCGTAAGTCCAGTCACTGACCTTGGGCAGGCCCACAGGCCGCGATGCCAGACGATATTGACGATTGGTAGAGGTCATAAGGAGCAGTGCTTCATTTGGGAGCCCCAATGTAGAGCCATGAACCTGCTGTGGCTAGCATTGCCCCCGACGTGCGCGTGAATGACTTGCCGCGCGAGCCGGTCTGTGGCCACACTGGGGCCCCGTTTCAATGAAGCCAAGCGCATGACCATTCATTTCGAGCTCGTTCCGCTGTTGTCGCTGGTCGCCGGTATTGCCATCCTTGTCGTACCCAAGCTTCTCAACTACATCGTCGCCGGGTATCTGATTGCGATGGGCGTGATCGGATTGGCGGGCCTTTAGCACGAGGACATTGCGCATGAAAACTCCCCATCTCATTCTCACCGCGGTACTGGCGGTCTTCTGGCTCGGCACAGTGCAGGCCGCCCCCACCGCCGCGGAGCGCAAGGCCTGGTGCGCGGAGAACCCCGAGCGCTGCGAAAAAATGAAGGAGCGCATGCAGGAGCGCCACGCGGACCGCAAGCAGTGGTGCGAGGACAACCCCGAGCGTTGCGCGGCCGCCAAGGAACGTGCCCGCGAGAACATGCAGTGGTGTCGTGACAACCCGGAGAAATGTGCCGAACTGCGCGCCGAAAAAAAGCAGAACCGCGAGGAGTTCCGGGGCTGGTGCCGGGATAACGCCGAGGCCTGTCAGGACCTGTTCGATCGCTACCGCAAGTAGACCAGCTCTCTGAGCACCTTCACGGAAGGTGTCAGCTGAACCGCCACCCGATTTGCTGAGAGGTTAGGCCAGGGCGACTGGCGGCGACGATATCGTTATTTAAGTTTTGCCCGGCGGCCGCAGAATGAGGACTGGCGTCTGCGCCTTGTAGCGTTCGTATTCCGCCTGCCCGCCCCATTTTTCATCAGCGCGCTTTTCCAGCAGCGGGATGCCACTGACCTTGATCAGCAGGAACGCAACAAACAGCGGCGATATCCAGCCCAGCCAGGCCGCTCCCTGCAGGACCGGCGTGGCAATGATGGCAATCCCGACCCACAACACAATTTCGCCGAAGTAATTGGGATGGCGTGACCAGCGCCACAGACCGACGTTGATAAACCGGCCGCGATTTCCCGGGTTACTGGTGAAGGCGGATTTCTGAGCGTCAGCAACGGCTTCGATGGCGAAGCCCGCCAGCCAGACCAGGGCGCCCAGCAAAGCGAAAGCATCGAGACCCGGACCGGCCTGGGTCATGCCGATGAGCGCGGCCAGCAGGGTCAGAAAAACCCACAAGCCCTGCAGCGTCCAGGCCAGCATGAACCGGCCAAAGTCGGGTTTGATCGCATCGAAACGCCCGTCCTTCCCGGCCCGTTTGACGCGCCGGAACAGAAACGTGCCCAACCGGGCTGCCCAGATCCCGCACAGCCCGGCGAGCAGGATGCTGCGCACACCTGCCTCCGCCTGCTGGCCAGCAAGTACGGCCAGAGCGATCAGGCTGAGGTAAGTCAGGCTGCCGGTCAGGTCGTAGTAGTGCTCGGTCTGGTAGACATATGCCGGCACCAACGCCGCCCACTGGATGATGAAGGCCAGAGCGGCCAGCACCGTCAGCGTAGGCAGGCCGGCCAGCGTGCTCTCCCCGGACCCCACCAGCACCGCCAGGCCCATTCCCCCAAGGGCGACGGCGGCAGAGATCAGGACCGGCCCGAGCGATACGGTGCGGGTCATGCCGGCGCTCCATCAATGACGATCTTGCCCTGCGCCCGACCGCTGCGGCTGTAATCGTAGGCACCCTGTGCATCGGCCAGCGGATAGTGCCGGTCAATGATCGGGCGCAACTGACCGGCGGCGACCCACGCAGTGAGTTGTTCCAGATCGGCGCGCCAGGACTCGACAATCACCACCGACGCGCTGATCGCCTGCGCCCCCGGCCAGCGTTGCCGCGCTTGCTCGCGGATGACGGCCAAATGCGATCCAGCGCCACCGCCCGTGGAGACAAAGCGGCCTCCCGACTTAAGCAAATGCCGACACCGCGCGGGCGTGTCAAATGACGTCACATCAAATACCGCATCGAAGCGGCCGTCCCAGCGGCCGCCGGGCCGATGGAAGTCCTCACGGGTGTAGTCAATGACAGCGCAGGCGCCCAGAGCGCGTGCACGCTCCTCATTGCGTGCACTGCATACCGCGGTGACCTCGCAACCCATGGCGCGGGCCATCTGCACCGCCAGCGTGCCGACGCCACCGCCCGCGCCGATGATCAGTACGGCGTGCCCCGGCTGAACGTGGGCATGGTCACGCAGACCCTGCAGAGCGGTCTGCCCCGCCAGCGGCAGTGACGCCGCCTCGGCAAAACTCAGCGTGTCCGGTTTGGGCGCGACGCGGCGGGCATCAATGACGGCGTATTCGGCCAGCGCGGCCGTGCGCGGACGCATGTCCATGCCGTAAATCGCATCGCCCACCGCAATATCGGTCACATTCTCACCGACGGCGGTCACGATGCCGGCCAGATCGTCGCCAAAAAACGGGCGCAGACGTCGACCCACGGCCCCGAGCGCCTTGCCGGCGTTGGCGTTGAGCTTCCAGTCCTTGGGGTTGACGGACGCGGCCATCACCCGCAGCTGGATGTCCCCCGGACCGGGCCGCGGCGTCGCGCAGTCCGCCAGCGCCAGCCGGGCCGATGGGCCCCAGCCGCGGCTGACAATGGCCTGCATGCGCGCCGGGACCGTGATGGCCTCGTCGATGTTTGACGGAGTTGACGATGACGGTCGGGGAGCGGGCATGGCGATGTCTCGATTCAGGATTCGGCAGGCAGCGACGCCGCATCCACCGTATCGGGAAAGTGCGTGGCGAGGTAGCGAAGAAAGGGCGGCGAGACCGCCTGCGCCGCCAGATGCGCGGCCGGTGCTGGCATCGGGGTCGGCCGAAATGCGGCATCGGCCTGCAGAGCCCGCGGGTAATCGCCATCGACAATCGCGGCGCGGCCGAGCATCACAAAATCCACGCCCGCCGCCAGCGCCTGTTGAATTTGCGCGGGTGTCCGAATTTTTCCGGTGACTCCCAGGCGCGCACTGGCGCGCGGCAGCGCGGCGAAAATCTCCAGCAGGCTCGGCCCGGACTCCCGCCCGTGCGGTCGCTTGAATACATTCCACAGGGACATATCGACATAGTCCACCGCGTCGTCGGCGAGAAGCTCGCCTGCCAGCGCGACGATGTCGTCGATATCAATGCCCCAGCGCTCGGGCGACAGGCGCACGCCGAGCTGGAAACCGGGCCGGCAGCGCGCACGAATGCCAGCGATGATGCGCATCAGGGCCCGCGCGCGATTGTCGCGGCTGCCACCCCAGGCGTCGTCCCGCTGATTGAGCGTGCGCGACAGAAAGGCACAAAGCAGATAGCCATGCGCTGCATGCAATTCCACACCGTCAAAGCCGGCAGCATCGGCACGCAGGGCCGCGGCAATGAACCATTCGATCATGGCCTCGATATCGGCTTCGGTCATCGCCACGGCGCCCGTTTCCGGATCGGCGGACGGATTCATCGGTGACCGACCGGTCAGCTCCTGCGGCGCGCGGGCACCGGAATGCTGCAATTGCACTGAACTGATCGTGCCTGCAGCACCTAAGCCCTCGGCCAGGCGGCGAAGCCCCGCATCGTGACGCGCATCGGCAATGCCGAGCTGGCCGGGAAAACCCTGCCCGCTGGGATGAACAAAGGCCGCACAGGTCATCGTCAACCCAAAGCCACCCTCAGCACGGCGCATCAACCAGGCGTACTCGGCATCAGCGAGGGTGCCATCGGCGTGGCTTTGCCAGTTGGTCAGGGGTGCCAGTGCCAGCCGATTGGGCCAGGCCGGCCCCCGCGCCAGTGCCAGTGGCGCATATGCCAAAGCGGATGGCGCGCCTTCGGCTGCATACGATGGTGTCACGCGCGAGGATGTCGTCATGGCGGTCCGGAGAAAACGTAGGGTGATGGATGGGGCGACCCGTAGGAGTGCACCAGCATGCCGCAGACCACAGCGCCGCCGCAGAGTTTTCGGCTCAGGCGGCGCG
>JBDNBC010000338.1:0-3307 GCA_039768115.1 Oceanococcaceae bacterium | reverse complement strand
CCCAGAACGGTGTGGTCGGCCAGGTCCGCACGAATCTGCGGCAGGTTGCTGCGGTGGATGGCGCCGGTATGCAGGTCGATGCCGTGAGTGGCCTGGCCGAGCAGGGTCGTCATGATTTCGTGCGCCAGCCGGGAGGTCAGTGAGCCCCGTTCGCTGCCGGGAAAACTGCGGTTGAGGTCACGGCGGTCCGGCAGGTAGCGCGTGCCGGTCAGAAAGCCGTAGACATTGATCACCGGCACAGCTATCAGCGTGCCGCGCAAATGCCGCACCTGCGGCAGATCCAGCAGGCGGCGGATGATTTCGACACCGTTGAGTTCATCCCCATGGATAGCGGCCGTCACCAGCAGTCGTGGGCCATCGCTGCGCCCGTGCACGACCGAGATGGGCATGGCCATTTCGGTGTGGGTGTAGAGGCGGGGCAGCGGCAGATGCAGGGTCTGCTGCCGGCCGGCCGGAACCGATTGGCCGCCGATGGTGAAGGGGGGACGAGTCGACGGAAGTTTGCGCATGGGGGAACGGAGAAGGCAACCATACGGATTGTGCACTGACTATGAAGAGCAACGGTATGTCGATGCGATTTTCAGTGGCAATTGTGTGCCGTGATGCAAATCATTCGCGTTTGTGTTTATGATGCCCGTCACGCACGGAGTGGCTTGCGCTTGCTGCTGTTAAGTCCGGGTGCGCGTTCATTTCAAAATGACATATACAGAGGCCACTTGATGACGAGTTCTGTTAGACCACTATCGTTGGTCATGGTGTTGGGGTTGATTGCGACGGCAGCGGGTGCCGCCAATGATTCTGACGATGACACCGCAATTGACGCCGCGGTCGTACTCCCAGACTACTCTGTGATTGGCAGCTCTCCAACCGCTGATGCCTTACCCGGCTCGGCGCATATTCTTTCGCGTGACGACCTGACCCGCCAAGGCGATGGCGACGTACACCGGGCCTTGCGCAGCCTGCCCGGCGTCACGGTTCGTGAAGAGGACGGCTACGGACTGTTCCCGAACATCAGTCTGCGTGGGGTGGATCCCGGGCGCAGCTCGAAAGTTACGCTGATGGAAGACGGTGTTCCTATTGCCCCGGCACCGTATGCCGCTCCCGCTGCATACTTTTCTCCCTCCGTTGAGCGAATGGCGGGTTTGGAAGTCATCAAGGGTTCCAGTCAGGTTCGGTTTGGGCCTCACACCACCGGCGGAGTGATCAACTACCTGTCGACGCCGATTCCGCTCTCTCACGAAGGCTATCTGCGTACGGCGTATGGCACCAACAATGAATGGCGAAATCACCTCTGGGTAGGGGATACCCAAAGCCATTCGCAGGGCATATTTGGTTATCTGGTCGAACTCAACCATCGGCAAACCGACGGCTATCGCGAATACACAGGGCCGCTGTCGGTACTGGGTCCGGATGCCGGCAAGAGTGGGTTTCAGCGCATTGACCCCACCATTAAGTTGTCCTGGCAACCGGCGACGCAGCTGCGTCAACGGATCGATCTGACGGTAGGTCAGAGCGAACTGGATGCCGACGAGACCTACCTTGGTCTGAGCACAGCCGATTTGCGAGCGAACCCCCGGGGACGCTACATCGCCAGCCAGTTCGATAACATTCGCACGAAACAGCAGCGGGCGTTCTTGCGCTACCGGGTCGAGCCGAGCGACGCGCTCTCGCTTCAGGCCACCGTCTATCGCACGGACTTTCAACGCAACTGGGACAAAATTCGCACGGTGAATGGTGTTGGGCTGGGGGCGGCTCTGGCCGGGAGTAACGGTGGCGTTGACCTGGCCACATTGCGCGGGGAGATGGCCGGCACCTGGGGCTATCGGGACAACAACCGCAAGTACGCAGCCGAAGGTCTGGACCTGCAAAGCACCTGGCAATTTGCGACGGGCAGCCTGAATCACGCCCTGCGCGGTGGCGTGCGCTGGCACAACGATCAGGTGCTGCGGTTTCAGCGCAACACGGAATATCAGGTCGATGATCAGGGCATTGTGACCGGACGCACACTCAACCCTGTAGGTTCGCAAGACAACCGGTTGCAGCAAGTTGATGCCGTGGCGGTTTATTTGGAGGACACAATTGCTGTTGGCAACTGGACATTCGTGCCGGGGGTGCGTTTCGAGTCACTGGATTTTCGTGTGGTTGATCGACGTCGCGATCCGGTGCAAATCAGCTCGGCCAGCGACGAATATGTTGCCGGTGGGATGGGCGTGACTTACGCGCTGTCTCCGCGTTCGCGAATCTTTGGCGGGGTATATCAGGGCTTTTCGCCGCCTGCCCCCGGTACCGCCGTCGGCGGCGACAGCGAAGATGAAAGCAGCCTGTCGATCGAGGTTGGTCATCGGTGGAACACCGGCGTCACGCGCCAGGAAGTTGTGGCCTACGCCACTGCATTCGATAACCTTCGTGTCGTTGATAATGCCGGCGCGTCCGGCTCGACTGATGACCCGGAGGCGGTGGGTGAAGTTGATGTGTACGGGCTGGAATATCTGCTCGCTACCGATTTCAGTGCCGGTCGAAACTGGCCCGTTCGGGTGCCGGTGCAGTTTGCCGCGACCTGGACCCAAGCAGAAATTGTTAATGATTCCACCAGCGTGGATGATGCCGAGTCAATCTTCAGCGGTGGGCGTGAGGGCGCCGAGCTGCCATATGTGCCCGAATATCAGTTCAGCCTGACGGTCGGGCTGGAACGCGGTTCGTGGTCACTGAGTACGCGCGGCCAATATGTTGATTCCACCTTTGCCACGGCGTTAAATACCGCAGATGAGGTCATTCTCGGCTCGGCGGATGGTGGAGGTACGGAATTGCGCCCGGACGCTCGCGGCGGGCGCATTGACAGTAGTTTTCTTGTGGACATGACTCTGAGTCGCGCGCTGGGTGACGATGTGCGTGTCTTCGTCAACGCGTTAAACGTGTTTGACCGTGAATATCTCTCGTCCCGGCTGCCCGAGGGGCCCCGTTCTGGAGCGTCGCGAATGGTGCTGGTCGGGCTTGAGGCCAGTATTTTCTGAATGCATGGCGCATCGGCTGTAACCAGTCGAGTAGCAGTGCATATCGCTAAAAAAACCGCCGGGAGATACGTTTCTCCGGCGGTTTTTTTGTTGACCGACCCACACACCTTTGCGCGTGGCATAGATGACGGCGGCAGACAGTCTGCCGGTGAAGAGCGGGCGACTGGAGAGGACTTCGCGCGTGAACGAGACAAGGGCTCAGGCCTGAGGTTTGGGGTCTTTAAGGAAACTTTCAGAATTAATTAGGGAATCTCTCAAGCCTCAGATGCGGGTCGTCGGCAATCTGGCTGCACATT
>JBDNBC010000337.1:0-15534 GCA_039768115.1 Oceanococcaceae bacterium | reverse complement strand
GGCCAACGCCTCCCGACCACGTGAATGGGCGCTGATCATGGACTTTGTGCTGGAGGAATACTCACGCAATCCGGTCACATTCACACTGCAGCAGTCGAACTCTTCCACCGCGACCTCGGGTGCCTCGATTGGCAATGCACGGATGGCGCAGGGTGGCGGCACAGCCGGTGGAAATACCCGCTCCGGCAGCATTACGCAGACCAGCAACTACTTCCCGCATGGGGTTCGATTGTCCGCATGGGCGAACCAGATGTCGATGAAGGAAGAAGAAGCCATGCCGTTCATCATCGACCGTACCGAGAAAGTCGTCGTGCAGATGCTGCCCATCTGAATAGGCATGCCACATAAATAAAGGCCGCTTTTGCGGCCTTTTTTATTGCCGGCAGCTACCCGGAATGCTGCAGGGTGCCGGAATGGCTACCGGCGCCGTGCAGGTATTCGGCAAACCGGGTGTGGCACACGACGGGGGCTGTGGGATATAGCTTTCCGGCGTTCGTTTTAGTGACGATTCCGGCGACCGGGCGGCATCAATCGCCACCAGGCCCGCCCCTAATCCAATAATTGCCGCCTCGCCTCCGTCCAGGCTGTGCCGACTGCGGCGGGAGGACTGTGGCAACGATACCGATGGCGCCGCTGCTTGAACTGGAGCGTCCTTGGCGACCGGAAGATTCACGTCACAGTCGCCGGACACCTTGTGGCATAAGCCATCCACCGCGGTCTGCGCCTGCAGCCCCGGAGTCACAGCACAACAAAGCAGAAAACATGCACCCTGGACAAGGTATTGGTGAGTTTTCACGATTGCTCCTCCTGCTCGAATCGCAGATTTCCCAGAGGCAAGCGCGGGAAATAAATGGTGCCGGCTGAGGGATTCGAACCCCCGACCCCCTGATTACAAAGCCGGATGAATCCGGCCTCAATTCAATACGTTATCACCAAACCGTATTTAGAAACACGGACCCCCGGTCATACGGATTTCCTGTGTTCCTCGATGACAAATTAGAAGCCCTGTGGACGCGCCAAGCGCTGCGAAGTAGCAGTCCGTCGCTGCGGTGGCCGCAGGCCACGATAGGCCGCTGCGGACGTCAATCGAAGCTAGAAAAATTAGCCGGCCGACACACTGCACCGGGGCTAATGGCGCGCCGCCCCATACCGTCGGTGAGAGCTTGCTACGGCGAGTGCCGCGCGGGAGAAAACCTACCTGCGCTGCCTTCCGTCCTCGCGCCCTGTAAACCAGCGTTGGCGCTAAGGGTCGGGGAGTCAGTTGACGGTAATCGAGTGGCACACGAAGCAGAAAGCACACAAATGGACTGCCGTAGGCAGTCCATTTTTGCTTTCGCGTGGTGGGTTTTCTTGGGCTTGTCAAAAACCAAACAAGTCACACATGGCTCATCTGTCGCAAGGGTAGCAAATGAAAATCGCTGAAGAAATCTACTCTCATAGCCGCGGGCATGGTCTTCGTATCGATACTCGTAAAGCGAGACTCGCAAGGATGCGAGCTTCCATAATTTCTGGTGCCGAATGCCACGAAATAAGTACCAAGTCTGGTGGGTTCCGCTACCGCGCATTTATGGTGACGCTTACATATCGCCGCATCGATCAGTGGCGACCGCATCACATATCGGAGGCGATAAAGCGTCTCAGTATCTGGTCACGTAGGAACGCAACAAAAGCAAAATACGTTTGGGTTGCTGAGCTACAGAAGCGTGGCGCCGTTCACTATCACGTCCTGGTCTGGCTGCCGTTCAATCTGTTCATGCCGCATTGGGATCGTGCAGGTTGGTGGCCCCATGGCATGACGCAGACCATCAAAGTGAAAACTAATGCCGTTGGATATCTTGTGAAGTACGCATCAAAAATGGCTAACGACGAAGCAGCTGTCCAGCTCAAATTTCCCAAACATCTGCGGATGCATGGAACTGGCGGGCTGTCTTCTCTTGAGGCTATGCAACGTCGATTCCGGCTTGCACCTGCTTATGTTCGAGAACATTTCTCAAAATGGGACCATGATGTACGACGTTGCCCCGGCGGAGGTTGGATAGCGCGTGTGACTGGCGAATGGATCAAGAGCCAATGGAATATGGGATCGGTTGAGCTTCAGTTCGTTACGGTCTGGCAGGAGGCAGTCGCATTTGGATATGTGGACTACAGAGAGCCTTGACCGTGGCCACTTACTTATCTCGCAATGGTCAAGAATTGTTCCAACTCCCCGCAGTATTTCGCCACCCCTTCTCTAGTGCTTGGAAAATCATAGTCCGCCTGCGCGCGCTTCCAATCTTGGCACTGTCGATTGAGTGACTTCCCTCTCGGGGTATTTAGACGTCGCTGCCTCTCCAACTGATCCCGTTTTGTTTTTTCAGCTTGGCGCTGGACTGCAATACGCTTGGTTTCCTCATTCACATGTTCAATTGTCGCGCCCATCATCGCCGCTCCGCCCGCACACATGGCAGCTGTCAGGAGCCAGCCCACCACCGTCAGGATAGCAACCGCAATCAACACTCCTTTGGCGACTTCCCAGGCTTTCATAGCCCCCCCGTCCCGACTCTTCAAGCAAGGTTAATGCATGTCCATTTGTCGGCAAACCCTACTACAGTTAGGGGTGTATCATTACCCCTCACTTGGCCGACTGAACCCCCGATGACCGACGAAGAAAAGCTTCAAATTGTTCAACGAGCTGCGTGTAACTTTCATGGCCAATTCGCTGACCTGGAAAGGGCTGTGGGAATGTTGATGCTGGGCGATGCTTACGGTTGGCGTGTTCTCACGCTCGCTCACGAACGTCGCACGCTTCGCAAATATGAGGAAATACTTGGCATTACTGTGCGCGAAGCTTTCGATGAACGCGGCCCTCTAGCGACGAAGTCGATCGGACTCAAAATCACAGACCAGCTGGGAAATTTCTGGAAGGTTGTAAAAGGCGAAGCCTCCCGGAAGGACGCATCTACTATCGGTGATTCACTGCAGTAGATGGGAAACAGCACTGGGGGTTGACATTACCCCCGAATTGATCGCACTATTGGCTTCGTCGGGGGTTATGTATCCCCCCTGTCTTGAAGCAACATGTACCTACAACCTCTACTCACGGACAAGGACCTCAGTGCACTGACCGGCTACGAACGGTCCGCAGATCAGCGACGCTGGCTCCAAGACAATGGCATCGGCTTCCGCGTGGATCGCGCGGGCCGTCCGCGTACTACCTGGCATGTCATAGATTCATGTTTGATCTCCCCCCCTCGTCGTGAGCCTGATTTCTCAGGATTACGCTGATGGCGCGTCAACGCAAAGCCAACCTTGGCCTTCCCTGTCGCGTTTACATGAAGGGGCGGGTGTACTACTACGTCTCGCCTGAAAACCGTTGGATTCGGCTGGCCGATAACCTGCCGGGTATGCATCGTGCCCTGGCGGATATTCTCGCGGCACCGCCATGTGCCCCAATGGAATCCATCTTTCAGCGGTATGAGGCTGATGTACTTCCGGGCAAAGCCTCAAAGACTCAAAACGAATACGTACGCCAACTGGGCATGCTGAAAGCCGCATTCGGCCATATGCACCCGGATGACATTCGACCTCCGCACATCGCAGGCTACCTGGATAAACGAGGTGCCAAAGTGGCAGCGAATCGTGAGGTTGCATTACTTTCAGCAGTGTTCACCAAAGCGATTCGCTGGGGTCTCGCAACAAGCAACCCGTGCCGTGGAATCGAACGGAACAAAGAACAGCCGGACACGCGTGACGTTTCAGATGCGGAGTTTTTCGCCGTCTACCGCCTCGCGCCGAAGCACATCAGGGACGCAATGGCGCTGGCCTACCTTACGGGCCAGCGTCAGGGCGACATTCTCAAACTGACACGCACCCAGCTGACCGACAAAGGCATCTACTTCCAGCAGTCGAAGACCGGCAAGCGACTTGTGGTGTGCTGGACACCGACACTCACGCGAGCGGTGAATCGGGCCATGCGCAATACCGGGGGTACGGCCTCACTGCATTGGGTGATCCACAAGAACGGACGCCCGGTCACTTCGAACGCGTTTAAGAAGGCGTGGCAGACCTTGATACGAAGGGCACTTGAATCGGGAGAGCTAGGGGAGCGATTCACATTCCGAGCAATCCGGGCAAAGTCACGCGGCGACGCACCCGACAAACGGTTACTTGGTCATGCCAACCCGGAAGCAATGGCGCGCATCTATCAGCGCAAACCTGAACTCGTGCAACCCGTTCGCTAACTGTGAATATTAGAAACAGTTTTAGAAATACAGGTGGGGACGAACCCCTCTTGGCCCGTAAGCCATTGAAAATGATGGTGCCGGCTGAGGGATTCGAACCCCCGACCCCCTGATTACAAATCAGGTGCACTACCAGCTGTGCTAAGCCGGCACGGTGTGCGTCTGGGCGCGAAGTGTACGCGAAGTGAGGCCCCTCACTCCAGCGCGCGCGCGTACAGCATCACCCCTTCGAGTACGAGTTCATCAGCGACAGTGATGGCGTCGGCGGGCAGGTAGCGCTCCAGCATCCGGGCGCCACCACCGGTCAGGATGAGCTGCTCAATGCCGTGCGCCCGGGCGGCGTCGAGGGCGGCGCGCACGCTGCCCACGGCACAATGCAGGGCGCCGAGCAGCAGCCCGTCTTCGGTATCGCGGGCCAGGCCCAATGTGACGGGCATGTTGGCGGACGCCTGCGGCAGTGCGGTGCGACCCTGGCCGAGGGCCTCGATGAGAGCGACCGGGCCGGGAGCGATCCAGCCGCCCCGGTGTTGGCCGTCGGCATCGCATAAATCGAAAGTGGTGGCCGTGCCAATGTCGACAACGGCGCTGCCCTGCGCCCCGCGCTGGCGCGCATGAGCCGCGGCCAGAGCCAGCCATCGATCCACTCCCCATTTGTGATGCTGCGCATAAGCCGATTGAATGCCCAAACCTCGTGCAGGCGTGGTGGCCCAGCGGGCGGTGGGCGGCAACAGCGATTGCAGGCGCTCGCGATGGGCGCTGGCGGCGACGCAGGCTACGACCACTAGCTCGTCTGCCGCCCATGGAAGCGGCGCATCGACGAGGTCGGCGTAGCTGATCACGCGCGGGGCCAGCGCCTGGCCTGGCGCCGGCAGGCGCGCGACTTTCAGCCGGGTATTACCCGCATCAATCAGCCAGGTCATGCGCTCAGGCGGCCGGCAGGGCGGCCTGCTCTTCGGCGGCGGCCTGAATATGCGGCGGCGGGCGGGAGTAGGTTCCGCTGCAATGTGCCACGTGGATTTCGCCGCTGAAGATGTCAACCGTACAGACCACTAAGACCTTGCCCAGCTTGACGATCCGCGCCTCGGCTTCGAGGTCACCCGGCTGCGGCTTGCGCAAAAAATGAATGCTGAAATCGGTGGTGACGGCGAGCAACTCCGGGCCGGCATTGGCGAGGATGGCCGCGTACATGGCGGCGTCCGCCAGGGCCATCATCGTCGGCCCGCTGACGGTGCCGCCCGGCCGTAGCTGAGTCGGCGCGTAGCGCATTTTCAGGCGCGCGCACAAAGGGCCAGTCGTGAGAACCTCAAAAGAGGCCGTGCCTTCGGCAAAGTGGGCATCAAACAAGGCCTGCACAGCGGCGGCGTCGCGTATTGTTGCTGTCATGGTGAAGAATTATGCCCGCCGCGTTACTGCCCATGCGGCGCCACCCCTCATTCGTCTGGCGGCGCCGTTGCGGCGGTTGCAGGGAGACCGGCGCATGCGCTGGGCCCGGCGCATTCTGTACACGGCGATGGCCGTGGGCATCAGCATCGTGCTGCTGGCCTCGCGAGCGGACCGGGGCACCGCGCTGTCGGTCGCCGGCCAGCTCGTGCTGGCCCTGCTCACCGCAAACCTGGCGCTGGTGCTTTGGGAGGTGCGTGAGTTGTCTGCAGGGCTGGCGGCGGCGGGCCTGGGTCGCACGGCGCCGGCGCAGATGGCGTTAGCGCGCTCCATTCGTCGGCTGGTGAGCGTGCTGGTGGTGATGCTGGTCGCGGGCAGCGCGCTGATGTACTGGGCTTATCGTCTTTTGCCGATGGATACCAGCGGCGAATTTGCACTGCTGTTCTGGGTGCTCCTGGCCAGCGGCTTCGCACTATCGATTTATGTAGCGGAACTGGTTACGCACCTGATTCACGCGTTCGAGGCGGCCCTGTTACAGCTCACCGAGAGCGTACCCGCACTAGACGAAACCGAGCCCAACCAGACCGTCGACGAGCAAACGCAAACCGAGCACCGTCAGGATCACCCGGACCAGCAGAGTAAACATCCGCGGTGATACCCGGCCCATCAGCCGGCGACCGAGCAGCGTTCCGGCAATAACCCCCAGGGCCAGCGGCGGAAACCAGGCCGCGGCTTCGCCGAGGGAGACGCCCGCCAGCAGGTACGCGATGCCCTTCACCGTATGACCCGCGGCCTGCACCATGGCCAACGTGGCTACGGTCTGTTCCTTGCGCCAGTGCGCCGAATAGAAAAACGGCGCCAATAACAACCCACTGGCGCCAACCACGGGCCCCAGCGCGCCCTTAAGGACGCCGCCCCAGATCATCCGCGCCGGCAGTCCGATGCGCGCGACCCGGGCCGGCGCCGGCAGCAGACTTAGCAACACGAACAGCGCCAGTGCCACCTGCAGTCCGGCGGCCGGCAGCGCCACCAGCCACGGTGTGACGATAAACGGCAGCGGCAGCGCCACCAGCACGCACAGTCCGCCATGCCGCCAGTCGATATCCCGCCGATATGCCACCGCACGACTGAGATTGGAGACCAGCTGCACCGCGGCATGCAGTGCGAGTGCCGGCAATGGCGCCAGGCCGAGCGCCAGCAGCACGGCGATCAGAATCGTGCCGCCGCCGATGCCGGCCACGGCGGACACGGCGGCGGCGCCCAGGGCGATGGAGGTCAGCCCCGCAGCGAATACCGGCGTCAGCACCGTGGCGCGCGTGTCGTCACGACAATTGCTCTGCCGTCGCACGGCGGCCGAACACCTGCATGGCGGCCATCAACAGCAGCGCGCCTAGCGGCAGACAGAGCCACCAGGGCAGGCCCAGTCCCACCGGCAGCCACCCCGCCACCAGGGCGACGCCGCCCGCCAGCAGGGCGTAAGGCAGTTGCGTCTGCACATGGCGAACATGGTCACAGCCAGTGGCCATCGACGACAGGATGGTGGTGTCCGAAATCGGCGAGCAGTGGTCGCCAAAGATGGCTCCAGCCATAACCGCGGCAATGCTGGCGTGCAGGATCGGCATTGATTCCGGCGCCAACGCCACGGCCAGTGGCAACACCAGTGGCATCAGGATGCCCATCGTGCCCCAGCTGGTGCCGGTGGCGAAGGCGGTACCGGCCGCCAGCAGAAAGACCACGGCGGGAATCAGGGCCGGCGTCATCGACCCCTCCAGCAGACCGACCAGATAATCGGCCGTGCCGAGCTCGCGCGTGGTCGCGGCCAGCGCCCAGGCCAGTACCAGGATGATCATCGCGGGCAGCATGGCGCCGACCCCCTCGGTCCAGCCGTCCATCAGGGTGTTCAGCCGGCAGTGCCCGCTCATCAGCGGCAGCACGATGGCTGTGACAACGGCCGCGAGCGAGGCCCACAACAGCGCCGAATAGGCGCTGGCCGAGCCGATGATGTCGCGCAGGGAGTCCCCCTCGCCGGTGGCCCACAGCCCGGCGAAGACGCCACCGATCAATACCGCCAATGGCACTGTAGCGTAGGAGACAGGTGCCGTTGACGCTTCCGTCTCAGCCTCTGACGGCTCGGTGGCATGGACACGGGCGGCCTCGCGTTCAGCTGCCACCATCGGCCCGATGTCCCGCCCGCTGCCCGCCACCCAGAACACCAGAAACAGCGCAAACCAGGGATAAAAGCTGTACGGCAGCGCGCCGAGGAACAGGCCGTAGGGCGACGTATCCAGCTGCGGGAGGTGGGCCAGCGCGTCGCCAAGCAGCCCGAGCTGGTAGCCAATCCAGGTGGTAATCAGCGCCACACCCGCCACCGGCGCAGCCGTGGAGTCCACCAGATAGGCCATCTTCTCGCGTGAGATGCCCAGCTTGCGCGCCACCGGCGACATCGTGCGACCGACGATCAGCGAATTGGCGTAATCGTCAATGAACACCGCCATGCCCATCAGGATGGTGGCCAGTTGCCCGCCACGGCGGGTGCGTGCGCGGCCCAGCAACCAGGTCACGACACCGTGCATGCCGCCGCTGGCGGTAATCACGCCGATCAGCCCGCCGATCATGAACGAGAACAGGATGACCGCCGCGTGGTCCTCGTCGGCCAGCGCCCCGACGACGTACACACCGACCGAGTCCAGCAGGCCCTGACCGAGGCCGGTCGCGGTCAGGCCGGCCACACCCCAGGCGCCCAGCCACAGCCCCAGAAACAATGATGGCACCACGGCGCGGAAACACAGCGCCGCACCGATGGCCAGCAGCGGCGGGAGCACACTGAACCAGCCCGGAATCGTGGCTGCCGCGTCCCCCGCCATGCCGGCGTGCCGGCCTCAGGCCGCGCGGCGCATCATGTCCGCCGCTTTCTCGGCAATCATGATGGTCGGCGCATTGGTATTCCCGGCCACCAGGGTCGGCATCACCGAGGCGTCAATCACGCGCAGGCGCTCGATGCCGTGCACGCGCAGCTCCGTGTCCACTACGGCCTGCTCGTCGACGCCCATCTTGCAGGTGCCCACCGGGTGATACTGGGTATCGGCGCGATTGCGGATGTCCTCTTCCCAGGCCTTGTCATCGTTGGCATCGAAGGCGTACATCATGGCGCGGCGATGGGCGCCGAGCGCGGCCGATTCGAGAATTCGCCGCTGTGTCTTGGCGCCCTGCAGGAACACCCGCATGTCCTCCTCGTCCTCGAGAAACCGCGGGTTGATCAGCGGATCCGCCTGCGGCTCGCGACTGGCCAGCGTGACCTCGCCGCGGCTGCGCGGGCGCAACAGCGTGACATGCGAGCTGAAGCCGTGGCCCAGATGCAGCTTACGGCCATGGTCGTCGACCAGCGCGCGCACCCAGATCAGTTCCAGATCCGGCGTATCCAGCGCCGGGTCACTCTTGAAGAAGGCTCCGGCCTCGGCGTAAGGCGAACTGACCATACCCGCCCGCTCCTTGCGCCAACGCATGATTTCGCGGATGAAGCGCGGGATGAAGCGCAGCGAGGTGCCGAAGGTATCGCTTTCAGAGTCGGCGCGGAAGGCGTGAATCAGGTCGATGTGATCCTGCAGGTTCTGGCCAACGCCCGGCAGCTCATGCCGCACCGGCAGGCCCATCTGCTGAAGAGGGGCGCCGGGCCCGATGCCGGACAGCATCAGCAACTGCGGCGAGTTGAAAGCGCCCCCGCAAAGCAGCACTTCCTTGCTGGCGGTGATCTGCCGCAGCTGCCCGTCCTGCCGGAATTCAATGCCGGTAGCGGTCTTGCCCTCGAACAGAATGCGCTCAGCCACGGCCCCGGTGATGACCTCGAGATTCGGCCGATTCAGGATGGGCGTCAGATAGGCCTTGGCCGCACTGCAGCGCTCACCGTCCTTGTGTGTAACCTGAAATTCGAAGCAGCCTTCCTGCTCCGCGCCGTTGTAATCGTCGTTGCGCGGGATGCCCTGCTCCTCACAGGCCCGGATGAAATCCGCATTGAGCTTGCCCGGCGAGCGCAGGTTCATGACATTCAGTGGGCCGCCCTGGCCGTGGTAGTCATTGCGGATGTTTTCGTTGTTCTCCGATTTGATGAAGTACGGCAGCACATCGTCGTAGCCCCAACCGGTGTTCCCCAGCGATGCCCAGTGGTCGTAGTCCCAGCGGTTGCCGCGGACGTAGAGCATCGCGTTGATGGAACTGCTGCCGCCGAGCACGCGGCCACGCGGCTGATACCCCTGACGGCCGTTGAGGCCCGGCTGCGGCACGGTCAGAAAGCCCCAGTTGAACGCCCCCTTGCGCGGCATGATGGTGATCACACCGGCCGGCGCTTGGATGCGCACGCTGTCGTCCTTGCCGCCGGCTTCCAGCAGGGTCACACGGGTCTGTGGATCTTCGCTGAGGCGGTTGGCCATCACGCAACCGGCCGAGCCGGCGCCCACGATGATGTAGTCGGTCATCTCTGATCTCCTCGGGCGCCATCCGGCACGGCGGCGCAATACGGATTGTCTGTGCGCGGTCCGCCCCGGTCAGGGCGACGGTCACGCGGCTGGCTCCGAATACTAGCGACATCCGCGCGTAACCGGCGTGCCAGACGCGCGACTGTGGAGGGGCCGCCGCTGGCGACAGCGCGCGGTGACATCACCACGGAGGCGACGGACTTGACAGTCGCCTCCGAACATACATACTAGTCGGTATGTTGACTGATGTTTCCCGATGACCGCGTCCCCTACGCGACCGCGACGTGACGCGGCGGACGCCACCCGCCAGCGCCTGCTGGAGGCGGCGTTTCACGAAATCCATCGCAACGGATTTCGCAACGCCAGCCTGGACGCCATCCTGCGCGAAACGGGTGTGACCAAAGGCGCGCTCTACTACCACTTCAAAAACAAGGCGGAGCTGGGCTACGCCGTGGTAGAAGAGATCATCCGGCCGTTTGTCGAAGACAACTGGCGGCCAGTGCTGGAAGCCGAGAACATTATCGACGGCGCGATCGCGGTACTGCACGCACGGGTCGCCGAGCGCAGCGACATGGCACTGACGCTGGGCTGCCCCTTCAACAACCTGATTCAGGAAATGAGCCCGGTCGATGCCGGCTTCCGCGAGCGCCTGCACGGACTGCTTGAGGAGTGGCGTGACGGGCTCACCGAAGCGACCCGCCTCGGCCAGCAGCGCGGGCAGATTCGCGCCGACGTCGACCCGCAGGGCACCGCTGATTTCATCATCGCCGCCATCGAAGGCTGCATCGGCATGGCCAAGGCCGCCAGCTGCGCCACGTTTTATGAGGGCGGCATGCGCGGCCTGGAAGAGTATTTGAACAACCTGCGCGCAACGGCACCGTACGCCCACGCGCCGGTCACCCCCGGCTGATTTCTCCCCGACCACTCCGGAGCACCGTCATGGCTGAGCGTCTGTCATCTTTTCTTCGCGCCTATGCCCAGTGGGTCCTGCGCTTTCGCTGGCTGGTGCTGCTGCTCAGCCTGCTGGCGGTCGCGGCCATGGGCTACGGCGCAAAGTTTCTGAGCTTCTCCACCGACTACCGGGTGTTTTTCGGCGCGGACAACCCGCAGCTGCTCGCATTCGACCGCGTGCAGAACATCTACAACAAAAACGACAGCGTGCTGTTCGTCATCGCGCCCGAGGGCGACAACGCCTTCAACGCCGAGACGCTCGCACTGGTCGAAGCGATGACCGACAAAGCCTGGACGCTGCCCTACACCCGCCGGGTCGATTCGATCACCAACTACCAGCACACCGAGGCTGAAGGTGACGATCTGAAGGTGGGCGATCTGGTCGTGGGTGCGGCCGATATGGATGCCGCCACACTGGAGCGCATCCGCGAGATCGCCGTCAATGAACCGCTGCTGCTCAACCGCCTGACCTCGCCGAGCGGGCACGTGGTGGCCCTGAATGTCACCTCGGAATTCCCCGAGAAGAACCTCAACGAACTACCGGAAACCGTCACCGCCGCGCGCGCCCTGCGCGACGAGATGCTCGCCGCCTACCCCGGCCACCGCATCTACATGACCGGCTCCAACATGATGAGCAACGCCTTCACCGAGGCAAGTCAGGCCGACATCGTCACGCTCTATCCGTTGATGTACCTGACGCTGATCGTGATCATGTGGCTGCTGCTGCGTTCGGTGGCCGGCGTGGCCGCTAGCGTCGTGGTGATCATTCTGTCCGCCGCCGGCGCGATGGGATTGGCCGGCTGGCTGGGTATCGGACTGACCAGCCCGTCGGTAGCCGCTCCGGTCATCATTACCACGCTGGCCATTGCCGACTCGGTGCACGTTCTCATCACCTACTTCGCCGAGCGCCGCCAGGGCACGGCCAAGGAACCGGCGATGGTCGAGGCCCTGCGCATCAATTTCATGCCCGTGCTGATGACCTCGGTGACCACCGCATTGGGCTTTCTGACCATCAACTTCACCGACTCACCTCCCTTGAGTGATCTCGGCAACATCACGGCGATGGGGGTGGTCCTCGCCTGGCTAGTGTCGGTATCGACACTGCCCGCGCTGATGATGGTGCTGCCGCACAGCACGCCCAAAGCCGGCAAAGACCGCATCGCCGGCAGCCTGGAGCGTTTCGGTCATTTCTCGATCCGCCAGCGCAAGCCGCTGCTGATCATCGGCTCAGTCGTATCGCTGGGCACACTGGCCCTGCTGCCACTCAATGAGACCAATGACCTCTTTGCCCACTACTTCGACCCGCGCATCGAATTCCGCACCGATACCGATTACGCGGTGGACAACATTTCCGGCCTGTACACCTTCGAGTTCGACCTCGCCGCGCCTGACGGCGTCGCCGACCCCGATTACCTCGCCAAGCTGGACGCCTTCAAGCAGTGGTGGATGGCCAACCCCAAGACGATGCATGTCGCCTCGATCTCCGACATCTTCAAGCGCCTGAACCTGAACATGCACGGCGACGACCCGGCCTGGTACCGCCTGCCGGATAACCGTGAGCTGGCCGCCCAGTATCTGCTGCTCTATGAGTTCAGCCTACCGTTCGGCCTGGATCTCGCCAACACCATCAATATCGACAAATCAGCCTCCCGCTTTTTCGTGGTCACTGAGCACCTGACCAGCAAGGAAACCCGCGCACTGTCGGTCGAGGCCAGCCGCTGGCTGGAGCAGAATGCGCCGGAGATGGCGACACTGGGCGTCTCCCCGGCGGTGATGTTTGCCTATATCGCCGAGCGCAACATCATCGCGATGATGTGGTCGATCCCGATCGCGCTGGCGGTGATCTCGCTGTTGCTGATTTTCGCGCTGCGCAGCCTCAAGTTCGGGCTGTTGAGCCTGATTCCCAACCTGCTGCCGCTGGGCATGGCCTTTGGCATCTGGGGGCTGTACAGCGGCACCATCAACTTCACGATGAGCATCTGTCTGGGGATGGTGATGGGCATCATTGTCGATGACACCATTCACTTTTTCGCCAAGTACCTGCGGGCGCGTCGCGAACTGGGCATGACGCCGGAGCAATCCATCCCCTTCGCCTTCCGCACGGTAGGCACGGCGTTGCTAGTTACCTCGATCATTCTGGTCTGCGGCTTTCTGATTCTGGCCACCAGCGCCTTTACCCCCAACGAAGGGATGGCGCAGCTCACGGCCATCGCCATCGCCACCGCGCTGATTGCCGATTTCGTGCTGTTGCCCCCCTTGATTCTGCTGGTGGATCGCGACGCCCGCCCGGCTACGACCACTCCCGATTTTGACACCTCACTGGAGACATCCCATGTTGCTGCCTGATTCAACACGCCGCCTGGCGCTGGCCCTGCCCCTGCTCTGCACCCTGGCCCTGCCGGCCGTCGCCCAGACACCCGAGGAGCGCGGCCTGGAAATCGCCACGGAAGCGGACGCCCGTGATGCCGGCTGGGGCGATTCCGCCTCAACCATGACCATGACCCTGCGCAACAAGCAGGGCCAGGAATCGGTGCGCGAAATGCGCTCGCGGTCGCTGGAAGTGGCCGACGACGGCGACAAGAGCATGATCATCTTTGACGAGCCGAAGGATGTGCGCGGCACGGCGCTGTTGACGTTCAGCAAGAAAACCGGCGACGACGACCAGTGGTTGTATCTGCCCGCGCTGAAGCGCACCAAGCGCATTGCGTCGAGCAACAAGTCCGGGCCGTTCATGGGCTCGGAGTTCGCCTACGAAGACCTGTCCTCGCAGGAAGTGGAAAAGTACACCTACAAATACCTGCGCGATGAGGAGCTCAACGGCATCAACTGCTTTGTCTCCGAGCGGTTCCCGGTCGACACGAATTCCGGCTACACGCGGCAGGTCGTCTGGATTGACCAGGAGCGCTATATCCCGCTCAAGGTCGAGTTCTACGACCGCAAGGAAAGCCTGCTAAAGACCCTGACCATGCACGACTACCAGCAGTACAAGGACAAGCACTGGCGGCCCGACCGGTTGGAAATGGTCAATCACCAGACCGGCAAGTCCACGACGCTGGCCTTTAGCGATTACAACTTTGACCAGGGCTTTGCTGAACGCGATTTCGACAGCGCCGCGCTGGCCCGCATTCGTTAAGGCGCCCCACCGGACGGCGGTGCACCGCGCTCCCATCTGACCAGGGGCACTCGTTTCCCGGCGCGTGACCAACGCGTCCGGGAACGCTTGGCCCGGAGACACCCATGATCGCAATCCACCCTCTGTCCCGCCGGCGTCGTCGCTCGCCTCACCTGCGTGTGACGATCGTTATGGCGGGGCTGCTGGCCGGCCTGCTGCCCTCGGTGACGTACGGCGCGTCCGTCCTTGAAGCCGTCGATGTCGACGCGGAGGTCAGCGGCCAATTGCGTCTGCATCCGCAAACCGCAGAGCCCGTCGACCGCACCAGCAGCGATACCTCGGTGGCGTTCCAGGCCGAACTGTTCTGGGAATCGGAAGACCGCAACCAGCGCATCGTCGTCACGCCCTTTGCCCGGGCGGCCATCGAGTCCTCGGCGCGCAGCCACGCGGACCTGCGCGAGCTGTACTGGAGCCGCATCGCCGGCGACTGGGACATTCGCGCCGGTCTCAGCCGCGTGTTCTGGGGCAAGACCGAGCTGCTGCATCTGGTCGATGTGATCAATCAGGACAACAACCTGGAAAACCTCGACGGCGAGGACAAGCTCGGCCAGCCGATGCTGCGGGTGTCGCGACGGCTGGCGCAGGGCGAGCTGATCGGCTTCGTACTGCCCGGCTTTCGCGAGAGGCACTTCAGTGACGTCGATGACCGGCTGAATCCGCCGCTGCCGGTGGCCGATTCCCGACCGCTGTACGAGTCATCGCAACGCTCCGGGCATGTGGACTGGGCGTTGCGCTGGCAGGGCTATGCCGGCCCGCTGGATTTTGGCCTGGCCCATTTCTCCGGCACGGCGCGCGATCCGCAGTTCGTCCCCGATGACCCGCAGACTCCGACCCGCCTACGGCCGGTCTATGTGCAACAGGAGCAGACCAGCCTCGATGCCCAACTGACGTCGGGCAGCTGGCTGTGGAAGATTGAGGCGCTGTATCGCGATACGGCCCTGGCGGTGCCCACGGCGACGGGGGCCGCCTATCTCAGTGAACGCTATGCCGCCGCCACCGGCGGTGTGGAGTACACGCTGTACGGGGTTGCTAACTCCGCGGCCGACCTCGGCCTGCTCGCCGAATATCTATGGGACGAGCGTGGCGACCGGGCGGATACGCTATTCCAGAACGACCTCTTCATTGGCGGCCGGCTGGCACTCAACGATGTGCAGGGTACGGCCCTGCTGGCCGGCGGCGTCATCGACCTGGACCGGGGGTCGCTGTTTCTGAACCTGGAAGCCAGCCGGCGGCTGGACGGCAACACGGCACTGGCCGTGCAGTTTCGCGGCTTCAGCCGAGTGGACGCACGGGATACCATGCTCTTTCCCGTGCGCAACGACGACTACCTGGAAATCGAGCT
>JBDNBC010000336.1:0-3306 GCA_039768115.1 Oceanococcaceae bacterium | reverse complement strand
GCCAAGGTCGCCGCGATGGAAGCCGTCTGGGAGACCGAATCCGGGGTCCCGTTCACCGCCATCGCCTGGCCCGATGAAGAGACGCGCAGCAACCGCTTCGCCGTCGAAATTCCCTACGCTGCGAGTCTGATCCTCACCCATGAGCTGAACGGCACCGTGCAGGGCCTTAACGACTTCGAAGGCGAGCA
Source organism: Oceanococcaceae bacterium (assembly GCA_039768115.1). Taxonomy (GTDB): domain Bacteria; phylum Pseudomonadota; class Gammaproteobacteria; order Nevskiales; family Oceanococcaceae; genus MS8. Next base: position 3,118 of record JBDNBC010000336.1, on the reverse strand, counting down.
CCCGCCCGTGGCCATCGTGTTCTGGTCGTTCCGGGTGATGCTAGCTGTTGGCGGCCTGATGCTGCTGGTCGGCTGGTGGGGCGCCTGGCACATGCGTGGCGGCCGCGAGCCGCATCCGCGCCTGTTGTGGGCCTTGTCGTGGATGACCTTCTCCGGCTGGGTAGCGGTGCTGGCGGGCTGGTACGTCACCGAAATCGGTCGCCAGCCGTGGATCGTGCAGGGCCTGGTGACGGTGGAGTCGGTCGCCGCACCGCATGCTTCGGCCACGGTGATGGGCACACTGGTGGGATACGTGCTGATGTACGGCTTCCTGCTGGTCAGCTACATCGGTGCGCTGCGCCATCTGGCCACCAAGCCGGCCGCGTCGCTGGCCATGGGGCCAGTGCATTTTCGTCAGCCGCGCGACACGCCGGCTACCGCATAGGAGCATCGCCATGGAGTACTGGTTGCCCGTCATATATATGGCCGCCATGGGTCTGGCGCTGCTGATCTACGTGATTCTCGATGGCTATGACCTGGGGGTCGGCCTGCTCCTGCCCTTCGCCGACGAGGCCGAGAAGGACACGATGATTGCCTCGATCGGCCCGTTCTGGGACGCCAACGAGACCTGGATCGTTCTCGGTGTGGGCATTCTGCTGATTGCCTTCCCGCTGGCGCATGGGGTCGTGCTGACGCATCTGTATCTGCCGGTGACGGTCATGCTGATGGGTCTGATCCTGCGCGGGGTCGCCTTCGATTTGCGGGTCAAGGCCGGGGATGACCGCAAGGCGCTGTGGAATCGCGCCTTTTTTGTCGGCTCACTGGTGGCCTCTGCCGCCCAGGGTTGGATGCTGGGGTCCTACATTACCGGCCTGCAGAGCGGGGCACTGAGCACGCTCTTCTCGGTGCTGATTGCGCTGACGTTGCCCACGCTGTACGTACTGCTCGGGTCGGGCTGGATGCTGATCAAGACCGAAGGCGCACTGCAGCTCAAAGCCCGTAACTGGGCGCGGCTGGCGGTGCTGCCGATGGGCGTGGGCCTGCTGCTGGTATCGGTTGCCACGCCGCTGGTCAGCCCGGCGATTGCCGAGAAGTGGTTCAGCGGCCTGAACCTGCTGTGGCTGGCGCCGATTCCGCTGGCGACCCTGCTCTGTTTTGCCGGCATCGTGCGCATCGTGCGCAGCCCGGCGCCCGTTGACGAGCCGCGCAACTGGCATCTCTACGCGCTGACGGTGGGCATCTGCGTGCTGGCCAGTCTGGGGCTGGGGTACAGCCTGTTCCCGCACATCATCATCGGGCAGATGACCATCTGGGAATCGGCCGCGTCGGTCAGCTCGCTGCTGTTCACGCTGTTCGGCGTGGTGTTGACGCTGCCGATGATCGTTGGCTACACCTTGCTGGTGTATCGCATCTTCGACGGCAAGGCCACCGAACTGCGTTACGACTAGGGGCGCGCGGCGCGCAGTTCCATCCGCACATCAACAGCCCGGGCCACATAATCGCCCTGCGGGTCGGAACGCATGCCGAGGTCGGCATCGCCCCGGTCGATGACGGCCTTCACGCTCAACCGCACATGATCCTCGCGTAGCCGCATCTGCAGCGGCGGTACGGCGATGTCGCGGCCCTTGATCACCAGCGTCCCGTGGACCTCGTACGTGTCGTCTTCGTCGGTCACTCGCTCGATCCGCGCCGACCGATAGTAGGCGTGGGGCTGGGCCGTGGCATCGAACCATTCCCCCTGCGCGAGGGTGCGGTCGTACATCGCGTTGCCGGTTTTCGCCGAGCCGGTCGCGATGCGGGCGAGAATGCGCCCGCCGGTCGGGTCGGATGCGGGGAGCCGAATGTCCGCTTCCCAGCGTGTGAACTCGCCCTCGAAGGCGTCGCCATTGTTGTCGCCGGCGAAGCGAATCCGACTGTCCGCGCCAATGACCGGCCAGGCCGGGCCCAGTGAAGCCTCCGCGGTAGCACGCTCGGCCCAATCATCGGTCAGGGCGGAGGGCGCCAGGGCGGCCGGCTCGGTCGAAAAAGGGGAAAAGCCGGCCCCGAGTCCGATCACCGCGACTACGGCAAGGCCCGCCAGCAGTCCACGCCGCGGGTGTCGCTGACCGGCCGGCAGGGGCTGCTTCAGGGCCGCTGGGCTCATCTGCTGAAGTGTGTGATCCCGATCAAGCCAGTGGTGCTTGAGGGCGGCACCGACATGCAGGGCCAGCAACAATGCCGTGCCGCTGGCCAGCAGATCATGGATGTCGAGTAGCCGTTCCGATGCGGCGGCCCGCAGGGCATCCGGTGCCCCGGCCAGACCGAGCAGATGCGGCACCTCGAACAATCCCCAGTACAAAGTCGGGATGCTGAACGCGTCGTCATGCCGCCATTGGGTGGACACATACAACCACCCGCTCAGCGGCAGACCCAGCATCAGGCCGTAGAACGCCCAATGCGTCAGTGCGGCCACGCGCCGCTCCCAGGGCCGGCCCTCAGTCGCCGGCAATGGCGGCCGGGCCAGGCGCCAGCACAGCCGCAACAGGCTCAACAGAAGAATTGTCAGCCCCAGCGATTTGTGCCACTGAAAAACCTGCGCAGCCAGCGCCTGGGTGCCCGCCTCGTCGATGGCCTCGTGCATCCACCAGCCGGCCAGCAGGTTGACCACGATGGCCGCCGCAATCAGCCAGTGCAGCGCAATGGCGACCCCGTGATAACGGCGCCAGGACGGCAGGGCAGCGGCCATCGTGCGGGCGGCCTCAGTTCGACGCGGTTTGCGTGACCTGCAGGAATTCGCCGCGGAAGGTCAGGCTGACGGTGTCGCTGACGACTTCCGGGTCGGTGAGGTAGGTCATGCCGTAGCGGCTGCGCGGGAACTCACCGGTGGCGACAAAGCCGAGAGCCGGCACGCCCGCAAACGGATGCGCCTCCAGCATGCCGGTCATCTGCACGTCCAGCGTGATCGGATGCGTCTGACCGCGCAGGGTCAGATCGCCGGTCACCTGCATGCGGTTCTCGCCGGTCAGGCTCACGTCGGTGGAGACGAAGTTGATGGAATCATGATTGGCGGCGTCCAGAAAACGCTCGTCCTTGGCCAGGGCTTCATCCCAGGTCGCAAAAGGCGATTTCTGGTGGGTCGCCTTGTAATCACCCGGGTAGT